>JAIERF010000229.1 GCA_019747075.1 Pseudomonadaceae bacterium | reverse complement strand
ACCGCCGTATACGGAACCGTACGTACGGTGGTGTGAGAGGACGGCGGATGTAAATCCGCCTCCTACTCGATCTGCAAGTTCGGGGTAGGGCGCTTGCGCCACGCCGGCGTGCTGGCCGGCGCGGCGCGGGGGCTTGATCAGCCGATGGTGACAGGCGGCAGGGCGGGCATTTCCAGGGTTTGTTCGCTGCGCGGGGCCAGCACTTCGGCTTCGCCGTCGACCACTTGCTCGTCGTTCTGGTTGAACACCCGAGTGGCCAGCTTGACTCGGCCCTTGGGCAGTTTTTCCAGCACTTCCAGGTGCACGCTCAGGGTGTCGCCGAGTTTGACCGGGCGGCTGAACTTCAGGCTCTGACCCAAGTAGATGGTGCCCGGGCCAGGCAGTTGGCAGGCGATCGCCGCGCTGATCAGGGCGCCGCTGAACATGCCGTGGGCAATGCGCTCCTTGAACATCGTGGTGGCGGCGTATTCGGCATCCAGGTGCACCGGGTTGCAGTCGCCGGACACGGCGGCGAACAGCTGGATATCACGCTCTTCGACGTGCTTGCTGTAGGTGGCGGTTTGCCCGACTTCGAGGGCGTCGTAGGGGAAGTTCTTGACCAGGCTCATGGGGTCTCCTTGCTGGTTGGACAATAACGGCTGGCGCTCAGGGCCTGGTTCAACCAATGGATCACGTCGGCGGTGACTTCGTCGCGATTGGTTTCATTGAACAGTTCATGGCGCGCATTCGGGTAAATTTTCACTTGCAGGTTGTTGGCGCCGGCACTGCACAGGGCGCTGGCAAGGTCTTTCAGACGTTTGCCTTCACTCACCGGATCACATTCACCACCAATCACCAGCAGCGGTAGGTTGCTGTCGATCTGCAGCATGCTGCCGCGCGGGGTGATCTGTTGCAGGCCCTGGAGCAGATCGAGCCACAGTTGATTGGTGCAACGGAAACCGCACAGCGGGTCGGCGATGTACGCGTCGACTTCCGCCGGGTCGCGGCTCAGCCAGTCGAAAGCGGTGCGATTGGGTTTGCAGGCCTTGTTGAACGAGCCAAACGAGAGAAACTCCATCAGTGCGCTGCGCCCGCTCGGGCCCTGGCGCCAGCGCTCGACGCGGGCAACCAGCTCGGCGGCGCGGTACAGGCCTACGGGTTGGTAGTTGGAGCCCGACAGAATCGCGCCTTGCAGGCTGCAGCTGTGCTGCATCAGGTAGGCCTGGCCGATGTAGCTGCCCATGCTGTGGGCCAGCAGAAAGATCGGCGTGTCCGGGTACTGTTGGCGGATGTGGTGGTTGATGCAGGCCAGGTCGCTGACCACCTTGGACCAGCCGTCCTGATCGGCATAGTGGCCGCTGATGCCATGCTCGGCGCTGCGGCCGTGACCGCGTTGGTCGTGGCCGTACACGGCAAAGCCCGCCTGGACTAGGGCCGCCGCGAGGCGGCCATAGCGACCACTGTGTTCGGCCATGCCGTGGGCAATCATGACAATGGCCTTGGGCGTCTCGTCGGCAAACCAGCGATTGACGTAGAGCGGGGTGGCATCGCTGGCATTCAGCCAAAAAGATTCGTGGTGCATGGCGGGTCCTTGTGCCCGGGGAGACAGGGCATTTTGCACGTCTGGCGGCTGCGGGCAAAGTCGCTTCAGGGAATTGTCTGACTGTGTTTCTGCAGGATGCGCAGATAGTCGCCATTGGCGAACAGGGCGCTCAGGCCTTGGGCGTAAACGCTGGCCCAATCGGGCTGGCCAGGCTTGGGCGGGGCAAAGCCAACGAACAGGGGGATGCGCGCGAGGATTTGTCCCTGCCAGGCCAGATTTTTTTGCAGCGTCGGTTCACGGCTGAGCAGGTGCAGCCCTACTTGTTGCTCCAACAGCACCAGATCGAAACGCCCTGCGCCCAGTTTGCGCAGGTTGGTCAGGTCGTCTGTGCCTTCTTCGCTGACGATGCCGGAATTGAGGATGTCCTTTGGGTAACCATAACCGCGGGCCACACCGACCTTACGGCCCGTCAGTTGACTGAGGTCGGTGAAGACTACAGGCGTGTCTTTGCGAATAAAAAAGCCCAGTTCGCTGTACAGCAGTGGGCGCGAGGGGATCAGTTGCTCGTTGACTATCTCTTCCGGCCAGAGCAGCAGGATGCCGTCGTAGTTGCCCTTGCGCAGCTCCGCCAAGGCGCGTGCCCACGGTAGAAAATCAATCTGCACGCTGTTGCCGGTTGCAGCAAAGGCACGGGTGGTCAGCTCGACGATGCTGCCACGTTCTGGCAGTGATACTGAGCTGTAGGGCGGGTATTCAAGGGTGGCCAGGCGCACCTCAGCGGCGCTGACGGTGATGCTGGTGATCAGTAGCAGGCAACACAACAGGCTTGATAGGCGCATCTTAACTCCGCAGCGGCGGGCGCTTTGGGAGGAGTTTAGGCGTGTTCATCAGACTGGCACAAACTGTAATGATTCATCTCGCCAATAAGCCTCCGGCAGGTGTTTGCGCCGTGCTGCAGAGCTGTTAAGTTCGGCGCTAGTCCCGTATTCGGGTCAGCTTGTCGATGGAGATAATAATAATGCTTGCTGAGTTCTGGAATGATAAACGCCCGGCCGGAGTGGCCAATCAGATCGACCTGACGGAGTACAAATCCGTCGTTGAAGTGTTTGAACGCTCCTGCAAGAAATTTGCCGATCGTCCGGCCTTCAGCAATATGGGTGTAACCCTGACCTACGCCGAACTGGACCGTCTCTCGGCGGCTTTTGGCGCCTACCTGCAAAAACACACCGACCTCAAGCCCGGCGACCGCATTGCCGTGCAGATGCCCAATATCCTGCAATACCCGATTGCCGTGTTTGGTGCCCTGCGCGCCGGCCTGATCGTGGTCAACACCAACCCGCTGTACACCGCGCGGGAGATGCGTCACCAGTTCAGGGACTCTGGCGCCCGCGCGCTGGTGTACCTCAATGTGTTCGGCCGCTTGGTGCAGGAAGTGCTTCCCGACACGGATATCGAGTTTCTGATTGAAGCGCGCATGGGCGATATGTTGCCCAGCCTCAAGGGCTGGCTGGTCAACAGCGTGGTCAAGCATGTGAAGAAGATGGTGCCGGACTACCAGTTGCCCCAGGCCCAGTCCTTTAAGCAGGTGCTGCGCCAGGGCGGCGGCCATGGTCTCAAGCCGGTCAAGGTCGAGCTGGCCGATATCGCCGTGCTGCAATATACCGGCGGCACCACCGGGGTGGCCAAGGGCGCGATGCTGACCCACAGCAACCTGGTGGCCAATATGCAGCAGGTGCACGCCTGCCTGTCGCAACAGGGCGAGGATGGCCAGCCGCTGATGAAAGAGGGGCAGGAGATCATGATCGCGCCCCTGCCGCTCTACCATATCTATGCCTTCACCGCGAACTGCATGTGCATGATGGTCAATGGCAACCACAACATCCTGATCAGCAACCCGCGCGACATCAGCGGCTTTATCAAAGAGCTGAAAAAGTGGCGTTTCTCCGCATTGTTGGGGCTCAACACCTTGTTCGTGGCGCTGATGGACCATCCTGAATTCAAGGACATCGACTTCAGCCACCTCAAGGTCACCAACTCCGGCGGCACCGCGTTGGTCAAGGCCACGGCCGAGCGCTGGCAGGCGATCACCGGTTGCACGGTTGTGGAAGGCTATGGCCTGACCGAAACCTCGCCGGTGGCCAGCACCAACCCCTACGGCAACCAGGCCCGTCTGGGCACCGTGGGCATTCCGGTGCCGGGCACGGCGTTCAAGGTGATTGACGATGACGGTGTCGAGCAGCCGCTCGGTGAGCGCGGCGAGCTGTGCATCCTTGGCCCGCAGGTGATGAAAGGCTACTGGCAGCGTCCCGAGGCCACGGCCGAGGTGCTCGACGCCGACGGTTGGCTGAAGACTGGCGACGTGGCGATCATCGATGCCGACGGCTTTGTGCGGATTGTCGACCGCAAGAAGGACCTGATCATTGTCTCCGGCTTCAATGTCTACCCGAACGAGATCGAAGACGTGCTCATGACCCACCCGCAGGTGGCCAGTTGTGCGGTGATCGGCGTCCCGGACGAGCGCTCCGGCGAGGCGGTCAAGCTGTTCGTGGTGCCGCGTGCCGGCGGGGTGACGGTGGATGAGTTGAAGGCCTTCTGTCGGGAGAACTTCACCGGCTACAAGGTGCCCCGGCATATCGTCCTGCGCGATGCATTGCCGATGAGCCCGGTGGGTAAAATCCTTCGTCGTGAGCTGCGCGATATCGCCTGAGGTCGCCTATTTTCAAGGTTTTCGGGCTGCTGCTGGGCGGGTTTTCGTGAGTGACTGAAATGCTATTTTTAGTCACTTTCGAGACTCGCTGGGCGGTTTTTGCTGCTGGTCTGGCCTGGGTAAAACTGTTACGCTCGGCGCGGTTTTTTGCCCGTAAATGGGCAAATTGACCGGTAAAAAACCAAAAATAACCGCCGTTCAGGCGGTAAAGATCAGCTGCAGTTTAGGAGAGGGCTTCCATGTCTGAAAACTTCTGGAAGGACAAGTACCCTGCGGGCATTCCTGCCGAAATCGATGCCGACCAGTACCCGAATATTCAGGCGGTACTGAAACAATCCTGCCAGCGTTTTGCGGACAAACCGGCGTTCAGCAACCTGGGCAAGACCCTCACCTACGCTGAGCTGTACGAGTTGTCGGGCAACTTTGCCGCCTACCTGCAACAGCACACCGATCTGCAGCCGGGCGACCGTATCGCCGTGCAGATGCCGAACATTCTGCAATACCCGATCGTGGTCTTCGGTGCTATCCGTGCCGGCCTGGTCGTGGTTAACACCAACCCGCTGTACACCGCGCGGGAAATGGAACACCAGTTCAACGACTCCGGCGCCAAGGCGCTGGTGTGCCTGGCTAACATGGCCCACCTGGCCGAAGAAGTGCTGCCAAAAACCGGCGTCAAGCACGTGATCATCACCGAAGTGGCTGACCTGCTGGCGCTGCCCAAGCGCTTGCTGATCAACGCTGTGGTCAAGTACGTGAAGAAGATGGTGCCGCCGTACCATCTGCCGCAAGCCGTGACGTTTAACGCTGCCATGGCCAAGGGCCGCGGCAAGATCGTCCGTGAAGCCAACCCGGCTGCCGGCGACATCGCCGTATTGCAATACACCGGTGGCACCACCGGGGTGGCCAAGGGCGCCATGCTGACCCATCGCAACCTGATGGCCAACATGCTGCAATGCCGCGCCCTGATGGGCTCCAGCCTGCATGAGGCCTCGGAGATTATCGTCGCGCCGCTGCCGCTGTATCACATCTATGCCTTCACCTTTCACTGCATGGCAATGATGCTGATTGGTAACCACAACCTGTTGGTCACCAACCCGCGCGACCTGCCAGGCATGATCAAGGACCTGGCCAAGTACAAGTTCACCGGTTTTGTTGGCCTCAATACTCTGTTTGTTGCCCTGTGCAACAACGAAGAGTTCCGCAAACTGGACTTCTCCGCCCTGAAGCTGACCCTGTCCGGTGGCATGGCCCTGCAAATGGCCACCGCCGAGCGCTGGAAAGAAGTCACCGGTTGCTCGATCTGCGAAGGCTTCGGCATGACCGAAACCAGCCCGGTGGCCACGGTCAACCCGGTCGACAACATCCAGTTGGGCACCATCGGTATTCCCGTGCCGTCGACCCTGTGCAAGGTGATCGACGACAACGGCGTCGAGCAGCCTCTGGGCGAGCGCGGCGAGCTGTGCGTCAAGGGCCCGCAGGTAATGAAAGGCTACTGGCAGCGTCAGGACGCCACCGATGAAATCCTCGATGCCGACGGCTGGCTGAAGACCGGCGACATCGCCGTGATCCAGGCTGATGGCTACCTGCGCATCGTCGACCGCAAGAAGGACATGATTTTGGTGTCCGGCTTCAACGTCTACCCGAACGAGCTGGAAGACGTACTGGCCACCTTGCCGGGTGTGCTGCAATGCGCAGCCATCGGTATTCCGGACGAGCGTTCGGGCGAGGCCATCAAGCTGTTCGTGGTGGCTAAGCCAGGCACTAGCCTGAGCAAGGAGCAGGTGATGGAGCACATGCGCGCCAACGTCACCGGCTACAAGATGCCCAAGGCCATCGAGTTCCGCGAGACGCTGCCGACCACTAACGTCGGCAAGATCCTACGTCGTGAACTGCGTGACGAAGAGCTGAAGAAAATCGCCAGCAAGTAAGCGTCAGCTGACTTGAATGCGTGTAAAAGACGCCACCTTCGGGTGGCGTTTTTTTTTGCGTATGGTTTTTTGCCGCGGCGGCTTATGCCGCAGCACTGTGCGGGTTTTGGCCGGCTGGCCGCTAAATCTGCGACAATCGCCGCCCTGATCAATTTGCCCGCGATTGCCTGATGACCGATTCAACAACCGTCTTCGATACCCTGCACAAATCCGTCGAACTGGCCCTGCTGGGCGACCGGCACAGGCTGCGTCGGCAGTTGCACGAGTTGCGCAAGCATCCGGATGCGGTCAAGCAGGCGCAGTGGGCTGAGCGGTTGCAGCAGTCCTGCGCCAAGGTCGAGGCGCGTCGGCTGAGCATTCCGGCGATCCGTTACGACGACAGTTTGCCGATTGCCGCCAAGCGCGACGAAATCAAGGCGGCCATCGCCAAGCATCAGGTGGTGGTGATCGCCGGTGAAACCGGCTCGGGCAAGACCACTCAGCTGCCGAAGATCTGCCTGGAACTGGGTCGAGGCGTGCATGGCCTTATCGGCCATACCCAGCCGCGCCGTATCGCCGCGCGCAGCGTGGCCACGCGGGTGGCGGAAGAGCTGAACACGCCGCTTGGTGAGTTGGTCGGCTATCAAGTGCGTTTCGAAGACCAGAGCACTGACTCCACCCTGATCAAACTGATGACCGACGGCATCCTGCTGGCGGAAACCCAGCACGACCGTTATCTGGAAAAGTACGACACGATCATCGTCGACGAGGCTCATGAGCGCAGCCTGAACATCGACTTCCTCCTGGGTTTTCTCAAAACCCTGCTGGTGCGCCGCCCCGATCTGAAGCTGATCATTACCTCGGCGACCATCGACTTGGCGCGGTTTTCCGCGCACTTCAACGATGCGCCGATTGTCGAAGTATCCGGCCGTACCTTTCCGGTCGACACCTGGTACCGCCCGCTGCTCGGCGAGCAAGACGAGAACGGCGAAACCCTGGAAGACGACCTCAGTGTCGATCAGGCCATTCTGCGGGCCCTAGACGAATTTGCCGCCTTCGAGCGCAGCGAAGGCAAGCGCCCCGGCGACGTGCTGGTGTTCCTGCCCGGCGAGCGCGAGATTCGCGACGCCGCCGACTTGCTGCGCAAGGCCAACCTCAAGCACGCCGAAGTGCTGCCGCTTTACGCGCGGCTGTCGCCGGCCGAGCAGCAGAAGATTTTCCAATCGCGGCCCGGACGCAAGATTGTGCTGGCCACCAACGTGGCCGAAACCTCGCTGACAGTGCCAGGTATTCGCTACGTGATCGACAGCGGCACCGCGCGCATCAGCCGCTACAGCTACCGCGCCAAGGTTCAGCGTTTGCCCATCGAGGCCGTCTCGCAAGCCAGTGCCAATCAGCGCAAAGGCCGCTGCGGGCGGGTCGAGCCGGGCATCTGCGTGCGCCTGTACAGCGAGGACGATTTCAACGGCAGGCCGGCGTTTACCGACCCTGAAATTCTGCGCACCAACCTGGCCGCCGTCATTTTGCAGATGCTCCATCTGCGCCTCGGCGCCATCGAGCAGTTCCCCTTTATCGAGGCGCCGGACGGCAAGGCCATCAGCGACGGCTTCAACCTGTTGCAGGAGCTGTCGGCGGTCAACCGCGAGGGCCAGCTGACCCCGCTCGGGCGTCAACTGGCGCGTCTGCCGGTGGACCCGCGCCTCGGCCGCATGCTGCTGGAAGGCGCCAAGCAGGGCAGCCTGCAGGAAGTGTTGATCATCGCCAGCGCGCTGTCGGTGCAGGACGTGCGCGAGCGCCCGCCGGAGCGCCAGCAAGCTGCCGACCAAGCCCATGCGCAGTGGAAGGACGTCGATTCCGACTTCGCCGCACTGGTCAATCTGTGGCGCGGCTTTGAGGAACAGCGCTTGGCTCTCGGTGCCAGCGCATTGCGCAGCTGGTGCCGGAAGAACTTCCTCAATTACCTGCGCCTGCGCGAGTGGCGTGACTCCCACCGCCAGCTCAGCCTGATCTGCAAGGAGCTGCAGCTGAGCAATAACACCACGCCGGCGGACTTTCCCAAACTGCACAAGGCGATTCTCTCCGGCCTGCTCAGCCAGATCGGGCAGAAGACCGAGGAGGGCGACTACCTTGGCGCCCGTCAGCGGCGTTTCTGGATTCACCCATCCTCTGGGCTGGGCAAGAAGCGCCCGCAATGGCTGATGACCGCCGAACTGGTGGAAACCACCAAGCTCTATGCGCGCCAGGTGGCGAAGATCGAGCCGGACTGGATCGAGCCGTTGGCCGGCCACCTGATCAAGAAGAACCACTTCGAGCCGCACTGGGAGAAAAAGCGCGGTCAGGTGGTGGCTTACGAGCAGATCACGCTTTACGGCTTGATCGTGGTCGGTCGCCGCGCGGTGCATTACGGGCCGATTGAGCCGGTATTGTCGCGTGAGCTGTTTATCCGCGAAGGCCTGGTGCGTGGCGAGATCCAGTCCCGTGCGCGCTGCCTGAAAGCCAACAGCGAGTTGCTGGAGCAGCTCGACGAACTGGAAGCCAAGGCGCGCCGGCGCGACATCCTGGCCGACGAGGAAACTCTGTTCGCCTTCTACGATGCGCGCATCCCGGCGGAGATCCACCAGACCGCCACCTTCGACAGCTGGTACAAGATCGAAAGCGCGAAGAACCCGCAGCTGCTGATCATGCGCGAGGAAGACGTGCTGGCCCGCGAGGCCAACGAAGTCACCGCCGCCCATTACCCGGACAAACTGCAACTCGGCGAGCTGCAACTGCCACTGACGTATCACTTCGAACCCAACCATCCGCGCGATGGCGTGACCCTGCGGGTGCCAGCACCGCTGCTGCCGCAATTGCCGCCCGAGCGCCTGGAATGGCTGGTGCCTGGGGTGCTGGAGGCCAAGTGCATCGCCCTGGTGCGCGAGCTGCCCAAAGCACTGCGCAAGAACTTCGTGCCGGTGCCGGACTTTATCAAGGCTGCCCTGGCGCGCATCAACTTTGCCGAAGGTTCGCTGCCGGCCGCTCTCGGTCGTGAGCTGCAACGCATGACCGGCGTACGGGTGCCGGACGAGGCTTGGGTTGAGGCCGCGCAACAACTCGACAGTCACCTGCGGATGAACCTGGAAGTGGTGGATGCCACGGGCAAGTTCCTTGGTGAAGGCCGCGATCTGGCCGAGTTGACCGCACGCTTTGCCGAGGCCAGTCAGGCCGCTTTGGCGATCCCGCAAAAACAGGCCCAGCAACCGGTGCAGGCCAAGGCGTTTGCCGAGGTGGCTGCAAGCACCCAGCACAAGATTGCGGGCCTGAGCATGACCGTGTTCCCGGCGCTGGTGGAAGAAGCCGGGGTGGTCAAGGAGGAGCGCTTCTCGACCGCCGCCGAAGCGGACTTCCAGCACCGCCGCGCCTTGCAGCGTTTGCTCCTGCAACAACTGGCCGAGCCCGCCAAGTTCCTGCGCGGCAAGCTGCCGGGGTTGACCGAGCTGGGCCTGCTGTATCGCGACATGGGTCGAGTCGATGCCCTGGTGGAAGACATCCTGCTGGCCAGCCTGGACAGCTGCATCCTCGAGGGTGTCGAGCCGCTGCCGCGTGATGGTGCGGCGCTGGCAGCCCTGGCTGAACAGAAACGTGGCGCCTGGACCGAGCACGCCGAGCGTCTGGCCAAGCTGACCCTGGAGATTCTCAAGCTCTGGCACGCCCTGCAAAAACGCTTCAAGGGCAAAATCGACCTGGCCCAGGCTGTGGCCCTCAACGACATCAAGCTGCAACTGAGCAATCTGGTCTATCCGGGCTTTGTGCGTGAAACCCCGGCCGAGTGGTTGAAGGAGCTGCCGCGCTACCTCAAGGCCGTTGAGCAGCGCTTCGACAAACTGGCCGGTCAGCTGCAGAAAGACCGGGTCTGGAGCGGCGAGCTGAACGCCTGCTGGGCGCAATACCAGGCGCGCCTGAGTAAACACCGCCAGGAAGGTAAACGCGATCCACAGCTGGTGCTGTACCGCTGGATGTTGGAGGAATACCGCGTGTCGCTATTCGCCCAGCAACTGGGCACCAAGCTGCCGGTCTCGGACAAGCGCGTAAGCAAGCAGTGGAGCCTGGTGGAGGGCTAAAGCCCATCACCGAGCCGCACCACTGAAGGCGCCGATCATACGGTCGGCGCAGGCGGCCGCGCCGTTGGCTCTTGGTCGTGGTCAGCTAATCAGCTTTATTGCCGCACTTCGGTCACCGTCGTGGACTTTTCTTGGCATTTGCCTGACTAACAGATGTGTGGCGTTCGCCTGCCGGCTGCTTGGCTGGCATCTGCGGAAGCTTTTCTCTATTGTGGCTGACCGCCAAAAAGCCTGAGTAATCAATATGTTGGAAAATTCACTAAGTCAGCTGGAAGGGCTTGTTCGAACCCTGGTGGAAGAGAATCGGGTGCTGTTGAGCGCCAACGCACAACTGGCCACCGAGCTGGCCAGCTTTAAGGAAGAAAACGAAACCCTGCAGCTCAGTGCGCTGGAGCAGGACGATAAGCAAAGCGCGACCCTGGCGCGGATTCAGGCGTTGGTGGCGCTGGCCGGTGGCGAAAACAGTCGGAGTCCGGTTAGCTCATGAGTGACGCGGCGGATGTGGTCAGCCTTGTTTCCATTCTGGGCCGTGACTACAGCATCAAAACCTCGGTCAACGAGGCGCCGGCTTTGCAGGCCGCGGCCCAGTTGCTCAAGCAGATGCTGGCCGAGAACAGCGTTAAGGCGCGGGGATTGGCGAGTGATCGTTTGTTGGTGCTGACGGCATTGCAATTGTGTCAGCAGCAGGTGGCCATGCAGAGCAAGCATGCTGCGGACATCAAGGCGCTGGAAGCCCATGTGGACGCCCGTCTGACGGATATCGCCAGTCTGATGGCGCAAGGCTGAGGCAGTGCTGGCGGGACGTGTAGGCGGGGTTTGGAGCAGGGCGGGCCGGAGCCCGCCCGGTGCTTAGGTGCCCGGTTGCTGCAGCAGCAGGCCAGTCAGCGAACGACCGTGACGGTCGACTACCAACGGTGCAAAGGGGCGTTTGGAACGGGTGGAGTTGCTGCTGACGCTGCTGTCCATGTCGGCCAGGGCGGTCTTGAGGAATTTCCAGCGGGTACGGGTTTTCGCGTCGGTGCTGGCGGTGTCGGCGCCCACGGCGGCTTCGATCTGCGGGATAAGCTGCACTTCGGTCTGGCCGAGGTAGATGTCCGGGGTTTCGCGGCTGACCTCAAACAGGCCGAAGTAGGCACTGTAAATGTATTGGGTCATCAGATACTGGATCTTCGGCGATACGCCGCTGCTCAGGCCTTGCCGTTGCTCCGCGTCCATTGAGGCCTTGAGGAAGCTGCGCAGGTTCTTGCTCAGGTTGGATGGGTAAGCCCAGGGCATGTCTTCTTCTTCAGGGCCGTACTGCATGCCTTCCTGCAGCTGGGCAACCAGGCTCTTCAGGGCGCTGTTGAGGGCGGCATCGCCTTGGGCCAGCAACGGCTGGGTGACGTTTTGCAGTTCCTGCAGGTCGGCCTGCACTTGTTGTGCATGCTCGGGTTGCAGGCCTTCACCGCGATAGATCATGAAGCTGCTGGCGGCACGGCAGGCGTAGATCTGGGCTTGTTCGTAGCTGGCCGGTGCGGCCAGGGCACTGACGCTGAGCATGCTCAGCAGCACGCTGGCGATAAACCACAGAGGGCGGCGGGTGCGAATCATGGGCAGAACCTTTGGCAGACGTGCGCGGGTGAGTGCGGGCGACTTTATGAAGTGCTCGCCGGAGCGTCACTCGTCCAAAGGTATGATTTGTCGGGCCTGGCGATGGCTCTGCAGGCCCCGCGGGGCCTGCTGTGCAGCCTTTCAGGCGGCTGCGGACAGCGCCTGGGTACTGAGGTTACAAGTCGTCATCCGGCGGCGTTGGCATAGAGTGCCGGGCAACCGCTCTGGCCAGGCGTTGTCCGTCTTGCTCGCGAAGTGCGTGGTGATGGGTAGCTGCTTTGCAGACTGTTACTTCGTGGTCATGCCCACGGTGTAAGGGCGCCGGCTCAGTACTGCGCCTTGATCACGTCGATGCCTTTGTTCAGCACTTCGCGCCAGGCCTGGCGGGTATCCGCGTCGCAGCTCTTGTCGTGTTCACCGATGGCCTGCAGCAGGGCGTTGAGCCAGAGGTCGTAAAGTTCCGGTCGGATATTGAAGCCTTCGCGCGAATGAGTGCTGCCGAGGGCGCGCAATTTGGTGTCCGGCATGCCGCGGGCGTACATCACCAGATTGAGAATGCCATGGCGCAGCAGGAGTTTTTGCGCCGGCATGTCGGTGTTGGCAAAGCGATCGCGAATCTGCGGCGAACTGGCGAGAAAGTACTGGTAAAAGCTGTCGAAAAAGCCATCGCTGGCGCAGCAGCGGCCATAGCTTTGCATGACAAGGTCGGCGGGTTTCATGGTGCTCCTTGAGGACGTGCGACGGGGCGCGGAAAGTACCGGAATAGACGGCGCAAATACAAGTCAAACCGGCGCTCTGTGCAGTATTTCTGACGACCTGGGCAGCTTTTTAAGGCGGGCTATCGCGTACGCGCCGGCGAAACGCTCCTGGGGTTTCGCCGCATAGCTGTTTGAACAGGCGGGCGAAGGTGGCCCGGTCCTGGTAGCCGACGGCTTGGGCCACCTGTTCAATTGAGCGCTGGGGTTGGTGCAGGGCGCTTTGCGCGGCGCTGATGCGCAAGCGTTGCAGGTAATCGATCGGGGTTAGGCCGGTGGCGGCCTTGAAACGCCGCAGCAGGCTGCGCGTTGAACAGTGCAGGCGGGCGGCCAGCTGTTCGAGGTCGAGTGCTTGGGCATGATGACGTTGCAGCCACAGCAGCAGGGCGTTGATGCCTGCGTCATTTTGGCGGGCCTCCGGGAGCAAAGGCTGAAAGCGGCTTTGCAGGCCGCGGTGGCGCTCCACCACCAGGGCGGCGGCCACCTGTTGCGCCAGCCAAGGGCCGGCGTGCCAGTCAATCAGGTGCAGGCACAGGTCGAGGCCGGCTTGGGCGCCGCCTGAACAAAAGCGATTGTGCTGTTGGCTGAGCAGGGCGCGTTCGTCCAGGCGGACTTGGGGGAAACGGCGGCGAAAGCTGTCGGCCAGGGCCCAATGGGTGGTGGCTGGGCCGTCATCCAGCAGGCCGGCGGCGGCCAGCAAGAAGGCGCTGCTGCAGATGCTGGCCAGTTGTTGGCTTGACGGGCGGTGAGCCAGCCAGGAGAGTAGGACGGTGTGTTGGGCGAGCAGCTTGTCGATGTCGCTGCCGGTGGCGGGTAGCAACACCACGTCGGCGCTTTCGGCGCTACTCAGGTCGCCGTCGACCTGAATCTGCGCATAGTCCAGTACCACCGGCAGGCCGTCGACGCTGAACCTGTGCAGGGTAAACAGACGTTGTCCGGCCAGGCGGTTGGCGAGGCTGAAGGCGTCGCAGGCCTGACTTAGGCTGGAGCACACCGTCAGTGGGCTGACGAATACCGCGACCTGAATCATGGGGGCGTGTTCCTGAGTGATGCGTATTGGCGATTATCAACACAAAGTTGGCATTAATGCCAATCGCGGGGTGGCGCGGCGCCGACCATACTCAGCACCTGTCCTTATCGGAATGCCGCCATGACTCACGCCAATGTCGAACTGATCCACACCTTCTATCAGGCTTTTCAGCGTCTCGATGCCGAGGCCATGGCCGCGTGCTACAGCGCCGATGTGCGTTTCAGCGACCCGGTTTTTGTCGGCTTGCAGGGCCGTGAGGCCGGCGACATGTGGCGCATGCTGTGCACGCGGGCGGCCGATTTTTCCCTGACCTATGACGGTGTTGAGGCCGACGATCAGCGCGGATCGGCGCAGTGGGTGGCGCGCTACACCTTCAGCCAGACCGGACGCACCGTGGTCAATGTGATCCGCGCCGAGTTCGTGTTTGGTAACGGGTGCATCATTGAGCACCGCGATCATTTTGACCTGTGGCGCTGGAGTCGCCAGGCTTTGGGTCTCAAGGGCTGGTTGCTGGGTTGGTTGCCGGCAGTACAGGATGCTATTCGTGCCCAGGCGCGGCGCGGGCTGGCGGGTTTTCAGGCAAGCCTTTCCTGAAATTTTGGTTAGGCTGGCCGAGTACTGACGTGCCAGCTTGATCACAATGTGAGTGCCGCTGACCTATACTGGCCGTCGGTCTCGCGATCTTGCGAGGCTGCGCTGATGCCGGGGGGCAGCACGTTGCGATGTCTTGTCATTCTGCTGTTGTCGGTCCTGTCGCCGCTTACTTCACAGGCCGCAGACATGTTGACGTTTTGTTATGAAGACAAGGACTCCTACCCGTGGGTGATGACGGATCACACGGGCCTAAATCTTGAGTTGCTAAGCCTAGTGGCTGCAGCCAGCCAGCTGCAGATTCGCTATGTGGCGGCGCCCTGGAAGCGCTGCCTGGCGGGTTTGGCGCGGGGGCGCTATGACGGCGCGTTTGCCTCCAGTTTCAAGGCTGAGCGTCTGAGCATGGGGCGCTACCCGACCGACAGTGACGGCCGCCTGGATGAGAGTAAGCGTTTGCATACCTCGGTCTATGCGCTGTATCGGCGTCGTGGCAGTTCGGTGGGCTGGAATGGCACGGAATTTCGCCAATTGACGAGCGCCATTGGCTCGTTGAGCGGGTTTTCCATCAGCGACTTCTTGCGCAGCCACGGCGCTAAGGTAGATGAGTCCAGTCGCGATCCGCTGGCCCTGCTGCGCATGCTCAAGGAACAACGGGTCGATGCGGTTGCGCTGCAAAGCCTGCGTGCCGATTTCGTCTTGCAGAGCCATCCGGCGTTGGCGCTGGATATCGAAAAAGCCGAGTTGCCGCTCGAAGCTAAGGCCTATTACCTGATGCTCTCCAACGCTTTCTGTCAGGCCCAGCCTGAAAAGGCGCAACGCCTGTGGGCGGAAATCGAGCGCCAGCGCGAGTCTTCGGCCTATCAGGCGAGTATTACGGCGTTTCTCGCTCGACCCTAGCCTGGCCGTTATGGCGGGCAAGCGGCAGCGTCAGTTCGCTACACTGTAGCCATGGTTTTTATAAGGGCAGTGCAGGATGAAATGGCTGTTGTGGCTGTGGCTAAGCCTTGTAGGGTTGGCGCCGGGCGTGAATGCGGATGAGGTGACCTGGCTGGGCAGCGATTATCCGCCGATGGCCATGAGCCAGGGTGAATACGCCAACCAGGGCTATATCAATGCCCTGTATGGGTTCTTGCAAACCGCGCTGCCGCAGCACCGCTTTGAAGAGGCCATCCTGCCTTGGGCGCGGGTCATGCATATGGCTCAGGGCGGTGGGCCTTACTGTCTGATCAGTGCGTTCCGTACCCCGGAACGTAGCCAGTTCCTGCGTTTCAGCGAACCTTATGGGTATTTACTGCCAATCGGCGTGGTGATCCGTGCGCAGGATCAAGCGCGTTTTGCACCCTATATCAATGCAGAGGGTTTGATTCGTTTGGCCCAGGTGTTGGAAGACTTGTCCATCAGCCTGGGCGTGGCCAGCGACCGCAGTTACGGCCCGCGCATTGATGACGTTTTGCGCACACCGCTGCAGCGCGGGGCAGTGAATATCAAGAAAATCTACCAGGGCGAGTCGAGTAAAAGTCTCTTCGATATGCTCGGCTACAAACGCATCGACTACGTGTTCAGTTACCCCAGTGAAGTGGTTTATTACGCTAAGGGTGATCGGACATTATTGTTCTACCCCATTGAGGGCAACAGTCAGTTGCTGGAAGGGCGCCTGAGTTGCACCAAGAGCCCTATGACCGATCAGGTGTTCGCTGATATCACCGCGAAGGTGCCAAGTAATGCCTCTGCGGCGGTTTTTCAGGCGGCCTATGAGCGCTGGCTGCCGCGTTATCTGATTGAGCCCTATCGGCAGCAGTTGCAACGGCTCGCCCAGCCCCAGCCGTAATCTACTTTGAGTAGCTTGCGTGCTTGAGGGGGGACTAAGGGGTTATATCGACGCCACAATGCTTAGGTTAGAGTCCGCAGTTTTGTAGGGGTAATGGCCAGTTGAAGTCAGGCACGCAGGGAACACCGCTGTCGAAACAAGCCGGTCTGGCATTGGCCCGCCGCAGCTTCCTGCCGCGGGCGATTGGCTTGGGTGTGGGCTTTTTTTGCGTGGCGGCGGTGCTGCATGAGCAGGGTGCACCGCTGTGGCTGTGGGCCGTGCTGGTAGCCCATTGTTACCTCTGGCCGTTGCTTGCATTACAGCTGGCGCAACATGCCGAAAAGCCATTGCACGTGGAGCGCCGCCAAGTGCTGATGGATTCGCTGATGGGCGGCTTTTGGATTGCCACCATTCAGTTCAACGTGCTGCCCACGGTGATGATGCTGTCGATGCTGGCCATGAACAATACGGCGGCCGGGGGCGCGCGCCTGGTTGGCTGGGGTCTGTGCTTGCAGGTGCTGGGCATGGGACTGGCGGTGCTGATGTTCGGTTTTGGCTGGCAGCCGCTGACCAGTCAAGCGGTGATTTATGCCTGCATTCCGATGTTGGTGCTGCACCCGCTGACCATCGGTCTGGTGCTTTACCAACTGGCCGTGCAGCTGGGTCGCAGCAAGCGAGCTTTACGTGATTTGAGCCGTACCGACAGCCTGACTCAGTTGTTCAATCGTGGTTACTGGAAGGAATGCCTGGCGCTGGAGTTCGAACGCTGTCGGCAGATGGCGATACCGGCCTGTCTGGTGCTGATCGACGTCGACCACTTCAAGCACGCCAATGATCGTCATGGGCATGTGGCCGGCGATAGCGTGTTGCGTGAGGTTGGCGAGTGCATCAGCCGCAACCTGCGCGGCGCCGATACTGCCGGGCGTTATGGTGGTGATGAGTTTTGTGTGCTGTTGCCATGCGCCACCCCAGCTCAGGCCTACGAAGTACTTGAGCGGGTGCGCGCGGCAGTAAGTGCCTTGCGCTTTGTCGAGGCCGAAGATTTGCAGGTCAGTCTGAGTATTGGTATCGCCGGTTACAGCCCGGCCCTGGCGGATACGACGGCCTGGCTGAATGCTGCCGATGCCGCGTTGTACCAGGCCAAACATCAGGGGCGTAATTGCATTGTGCTGGCTGATACGCCGCCGGCGGAGGCGCTTGTCGCCCAGCCAGGGTGATTGAGCGGCGGGCTCACTGACCTTGATCCAGGTCGGAGGGCGCGCGGCAGATACTGTTAGGCTCGGGTTTCTCTTTAGGAGGAATCGACGATGCGCGAGCCCGAACCTTGTGACTGGCACGCCCTGATCAGCGAGCACAGCCTGCAGCAACTGCACAGCAGCGACGCCGGGTTGACCAGTGCGCAAGCCGCCGAGCGCCTGCAGGAACATGGCCTCAACCAGCTGCTGCAGCGCGCGGGGCTGACGCCTTGGCGGCGCTTTCTCCTGCAGTTTCACAACCTGTTGATCTATGTGCTGTTGGCCTCTATGGCGATGACCCTGGTGCTGGGCCAGTGGCTCGACAGTGCGGTGATTTTTGCCGTGGTGTTGATCAATGCGCTGATTGGTTTTATCCAGGAGGGCAAGGCCGAGCAGGCGATGCGCGCGATCCAGTCGATGCTCACCGTGGACAGCCGCGTGCGCCGCGATGGCGAGGTGCTCAGCCTGGCGGCCGAGCAGTTGGTGCCGGGTGATGTGGTGCTGCTGGATGCTGGTGATCGAGTGCCGGCTGACCTGCGCCTGCTGGAGGTGCGCGACCTACGCATCGAAGAGGCTGCATTGACAGGTGAATCGTTGCCGGTAGCCAAACAAATTGCGCCGGTGGCAGCGCTCGCCAGCTTGGGTGATCGGCGCTGCATGGCCTATTCCGGCACCCTGGTCAGCGCCGGTAGCGGCTGCGGTGTGATAGTGGCCACGGGTGAACATACCGAGCTGGGGCGTATCAGCCATCTGCTCGGCGCCGTCACCGCCCTGCAAACGCCACTGCTGGTCGATATGAGCCGCTTTGCCCGTTATCTGACCCTGATTATTGTGGCATTGGCCGGGCTGACCTTCGCCTTTGGCGTCTGGCTGCGCGGCTACAGTGCCAGCGACATGTTGATGGCCTCGGTGGGCCTGGCCGTGGCGGCGATCCCCGAGGGGTTGCCGGCGGTGCTGACCATCATCCTGGCCCTCGGTGTGCAGCGCATGGCGCGGCGGCGAGCGATCATCCGCCGCTTGCCGGCAGTGGAGAGCCTGGGCGCGGTGACGGTGATCTGCTCGGACAAGACCGGCACCCTGACCCGCAACGAAATGACCGTGCAGCAGGTGCTTACCGCCGGCCACCACTATCAGGTCGAGGGTGTCGGTTATGCGCCCCACGGCAGCATTCGTTGCGATGACGGCCAGCTGTGCAGCCTGGACAGTGCCCATGACTTGCGCGAGCTGGCCCGTGCCGGCCTGTTGGCCAACAACGCCAGCCTGGCCCTGAGCGATAAGCAGTGGCAGGTCAGCGGTGACCCGACGGAGGCGGCATTGCTGACCCTGGCCGGCAAGCTGGGCCTGCAGCTCGCTCAGGAAAGCCGCCAGCTGCCGCAGGTGGATAGCATTCCATTCAGCTCCGAGCGCCGTTACCTGGCCAGCCTGCACCATGACCACAGCGGTCACGGCCTGATCTATCTGGTCGGGGCGCCAGAGCGCCTGCTGGCGCTGTGCAATCGGCAGTGGCGCGATGGTCACGACGAACCCCTCAACCTCAAGCATTGGCGTGCCCGCCTGGAGCAGGGCGCGAGTCAGGGGCTGCGGATGATCGGCCTGGCCCTGCGCCCGCTGCCGCAGGTGCAGCACGAACTGAGCTACGCCGACATCGACGGTGATTTTGTCCTGCTCGGCCTAGTCGGCATGCTCGATCCGCCGCGTGAAGAGGTCATCCGTGCCATCGCCGACTGCCACAGTGCTGGCATCCGCGTGAAGATGATTACCGGTGATCACGCAGCCACAGCCGCCAGCATTGCTCGCAGCCTGGGGCTGAACAGTGACGCGCCGTTAACCGGTGTCGAATTGGACACCCTCAGCGATGCCGAGCTGGACGCTCGCCTGGCCACTACCGAGGTGTTTGCCCGCACCAATCCGAGCCACAAGCTGCGCCTGGTTGAACGCTTGCAGGCCCTCGGCGAACGGGTGGCAATGACCGGTGATGGCGTCAACGACGCCCCGGCACTCAAGCGCGCCGACATTGGCATCGCCATGGGCATCAAAGGTACTGAGGTGGCCAAGGAAGCGGCGCAGATGGTGCTGGCCGACGATAACTTCGCCACCATCACCCATGCGGTGGAAGAGGGACGGGCGGTCTACGACACGCTGAAAAAGGCCATCATGTTTATTCTTCCCACCAATGGTGGCGAGGCGCTGGTGTTGCTGGTGGCGATTGCCTTTGGCCTGACATTGCCGATCACACCGTTGCAGATTCTCTGGATCAATATGATTACTGCCGTGACCTTGGCCTTGGCCCTGGCCTTCGAGCCGGCCGAGCAAGGGCTGATGGTCCGGCCACCGCGCGATCCGCGCATGCCACTGCTGAGCCCCGTGCTGCTGTGGCGGATTGTCTGGATCGCCGTGTTGATGACCGTGGTCAGCCTCGGGCTGTTTGCCTACAGCCAGCAACTGGACTGGAGCCTGGAGGCCAGCCGCAGCCTGGCGGTGAATGCCATGGTTGCGTGTGAAATCGGTTACCTGTTCAGCAGCCGCAGCCTGTATGGCCCAGCGCGTTTTGGCTGGCGCGACAATCCGATGATCTGGGCGATGGTGTTGCTGCTCAGCGCCTTGCAACTGGCGCTGACCTATTGGCCGCCGCTGCAAGGCCTGTTTGCCACGGCCGCGTTGCCCGCGCTGGCCTGGGCCTGGTGCCTGGGCGCGGCCGTCGGTGTGTGCGCCCTGGTGGAGTTGGAAAAGTCTGTACTGCGCCGTTGGCAGGTCTAGTCGGTACACCGATAAATTGATTATCAAGGAGTATGAACATGCAAACCGTACTGATAGCTGGTGATGGTTCCGCCCATGCCGATCGAGCCGTCGCCTACCTGATTGGGCAAATTCAGCAGGGTGGCTTGCTCAGTGATGCGTGCGCCGTGCATCTGCTCAATGTGCAGCCGCACCTGCCCAGTCGTATCAGTCAGGGCATGAGCGCCGAAGATTTGCACGCGTACTACCAGGGTCATAGCAATGACGCCCTGATGGCCGCGGTGGCGCAGTTGCAGCAAGCGGGCATCGGCTTTACCGCCCACAGCCGCGTGGGCGCGCCGGGTGCCAGCATCGTGGCCTGCGCCAAGGAGCTGGATTGTCAAAGCATCATCATCGGCAGTCATGGTGCCGGTCTGACCCTGGGTTCGCTGCTGGGCTCAGTGGCCAGCGAGGTGGTCAGGCTTAGTGAAGTGCCGGTGACGCTGGTGAAGTGAGCCTGGGTCTTTGGTGCGCAGCCTGCCGCATCCGGCGCAATGGTCGCGGGCAGGCTTCTTGGCGCATGTGCAGCACTTTGCGCGTGGACGTTGGTCTGACAGGCGGACGCGCGTCCCTTGCCTGTGGCAAACTCCATCTTTTGTTACGGGGTGTGTGGCTGCCTGCCCAAGCCACCCCGTTTGCTGGTGAATTTGTGCCTGTGGCTCGCAGCCCAGAGGCTTTAGCGCATAACCGGCCACTGCGGGTGGCCATGACAAGAAGAGGAAAGACCGTGCACAACGTCGTAATCAGTGGCACTGGCTTGTACACCCCGGCGAACAGCATCTCCAACGAGGAGTTGGTGCAAGCGTTCAATGCTTACGTTCAGCAATTCAACGCGGATAACGCTGCTGCTATCGAGTCTGGCGAAGTCCAGGCGCTGACCGAATCCAGCGCCGCATTTATCGAAAAAGCCTCTGGGATCAAAAGCCGCTTTGTCATCGACAAGGCCGGCATTCTTGACCCGCAACGCATGACTCCGCGGATTCCCGAGCGCAGCAACGACGAACAGTCGATCCTCTGCCAGATGGGCGTAGGCGCTGCTCAAGACGCCCTGGCCCGTGCCGGCAAGACCGCCGCCGATGTGGACATGGTCATCGTGGCTTGCTCCAACCTGCAGCGCGCCTATCCGGCTATTTCCATCGAAATCCAGGCGGCTCTGGGCATTCAGGGTTTTGCCTATGACATGAACGTGGCCTGCTCGTCGGCCACCTTCGGTCTGCAAGCGGCGACCAACTGCGTGCAACTGGGCCAGGCCCGTGCCGTGCTGGTGATTAGTCCGGAGATCTGCACCGGCCACCTCAACTTCCGTGACCGCGACAGCCATTTCATCTTTGGCGATGCGGCCACTGCGGTGCTGGTGGAACGTGCCGATCTGGCCACTTCCGCGCATCAGTTCGACATTGTTGGCACCAAGCTGATCACCCAGTTCTCCAACAACATCCGCAACAACTTCGGCTTCCTCAACCGCGCCGCCGAAGAGGGCATCGGCGCGCCGGACAAACTCTTCGTCCAGGAAGGCCGCAAGGTATTCCGCGATGTCTGCCCGATGGTGGCCGAGCTGATCGCCGCACACCTGGCGGAAAACCAGTTGAACGTCGGCGACGTCAAGCGCTTCTGGCTGCACCAGGCCAACCTCAACATGAACCTGCTGATCACCCGCAAGCTGCTGGGCCGTGACGCTGAGCCAAGCGAAGCGCCGGTGATCCTCGATACCTACGCCAACACCAGCTCCGCCGGTTCGGTGATTGCCCTGCACAAGAATCAGGATGATCTGCCACGCGGTGCCCTGGGCGTGCTCAGCTCCTTCGGTGCCGGTTACTCCATTGGCAGCGTGATCCTGCGCAAGCGTTGATGGATTATGCCGCCGACAGCGCGTTGCTCACTCGCCTGTTGGCGGGGGAGCAGCGAGCGTTTCGCGAGTTAGTGGTGGCCTACCAGGGCGGCATGCGGGCGGTGGCCTACGCCATTGTCGGCAGTCGCCATGCCGATGAGGTGGTGCAGGACGCCTGGCTGGCTGTGGTGCGCCATCTGCATGGTTTTCAGGGGCGCTCCAGCCTCAAGACCTGGCTGTTCACCATTACGGCCAATACGGCCAAGGCTCGCCTTAAACACAATCGCCGCGAAGTGCTGCTGGATGACCTGCCAGCGCCCCATGGCAGCGTCGGCGATGAGCGCTTTTCAGCCGATGGTCACTGGCTGCTGGCACCCCATGCGTGGCATGAAGATTCGCCAGAGGCCCTGCTGAACGCCAGCGAGCTGCGCGACTGTTTGGAGAAAACCCTGGCGAGTCTCTCGGAGTTGCAGAACAGTGTTTTGCTGTTACGCGAGCGTCAGGGGCTTGAATTGGACGCTATCTGTAATCTTCTTGATATCTCGCTCTCTAATGTCCGGGTGCTGCTGCATCGGGCCCGGTTGAAGGTTTTTGCCACGCTGGAGCACTTTGAGGAGACCGGCCAATGTTGAGCTGCAAACAACTCGTGCTGCGTTCGAGTGATTTTCTCGATGGACAACTGACCTTGCGTGAGCGTTTTGCGGTGCGTACCCACCTGGCCATGTGCATTAACTGTCGGCGCTTTATTCGCCAACTGCGCCTTACTCAGCGTGTCGTGCAGCAACTGCCCGAGGTTGAAATCAGCGGTCTGGATGCATTGGCCGAGCGCCTCGCACGCGCCGCCAAAAAGCCAGAAAAACGCTCGTAAGGCTGACGATATGGGCGTTGCAGACGTCGATGATCTGCGTAGCGTGCCTTCGGCATTCGGATAAAAATGCTTGTTTATCAACTGCCTGGAAAAGTTCCGCTGTCACAAAAGCTTTATATTTGTGCAACTGAGCTGAAATAACCCCCCGCCAATATTCCCCCCAACACAACGTAGCCCAACGGCTTCGGTGTTTCTTAAGACTAAGTAGGGGAATTCTGGATGATTCGTAAGCACTTCGCCGGTTTTGCCGCCAGCGCCCTCGCACTGGCCGTCTCGGCCCAGGCTTTCGCAGGTACCGTGACCACCGACGGCACCGACATCATGATCAAGACCAAGAGCGGTCTGGAAGTTACCACCACTGACAAGCAGTACAGCTTCAAGCTGGGTGGCCGTATTCAGGCGGACTTCGATCAGTTCGATGGCTTCTACACCACTAACAACGACAGCGGCAACGAAGCCTACTTCCGTCGCGCCCAGATGGAGTTCGGTGGTAACTACAAAGACTGGCGTTACCAGATTAACTACGACTTCGGCGACAACCGCAGCAACGAAAACAGGTTCGACGAAGCCACCATTACCTACACCGGTTTCGCGCCGATCAACATCAAGATCGGTCGTTTTGACCCCGACTACAGCCTGGAAAAGGCCACCAGCTCCAAGTGGGTGACCACCAAGGAACGTTCGGCCATCCTCGATCTGGCTTCCTGGACCACTTTGTCTGAAAACGGCATGGGTGTTCAGGTCAACGGTACCTATGGCGGCATGTTCTACGGTTCCGCCAGCATCCAGCAGCAGGACTCAAGCGCCAGTCTAGAAGACGAAGACGGCAAGGACGTCAATAGCTACTTCATGCGCGGTGTGTTTGCCCCGATCGTCAGCGAAACCGAGGTTCTGCACTTCGGTCTGGATTACGCGACTCGTAGCTATGGAAATGAGCGAGACGGCACCAAGTTCGGCGGCGCGATCTCATCCAACCTGGGTGTGCGTGGCATTAACGAGAACAATGGCCTGAACTCGGCGGCGCTAGTATTGGCCCCGAACGACGCCAGTGCCACTGCGGGCAACACCACCACCGGCTTCGAAAGTGACGACGTAGTCGGCATGGAATTCGCCTACATGACTGGTCCGTTCTCGGTACAGAGCGAGTACCTCAAGCGTGACCTGAGCGGTTATGGCAGCAACGGTGACCGTGAGGCGACCGGCTACAACATGCTGTTGGCCTACACCCTGACCGGTGAGTCGCGCATCTATAAACTCGATGGTGCCAAGTTCGATGCCATCAAGCCGTTCGACAAGGTCAACGGTGCCTGGGAGTTGTTCTATCGCTATGACAACCTGAACGTCGAGGACGATCAGACCATGGCTACCGTGGGTGGTGTAGCTATCGACGAAAGCTCGGCCAAGGTGCATACCCTAGGTGTGAACTGGTACGCCAACGAAGCGGTCAAGATCTCGGCCAGCTACCTGATGAGCAAGTCCGACGAAGATACGGTCAAGCTGCAGAACGGCCGCTTCGCTGCCGGCGACGACGATGACAGCGGCAAGGCCATCAGCCTGCGCGCCCAATACGTGTTCTAAAAATGCTGTAACAGTGCTGCTCCTCTTAAGCCCCGCCTTGTGCGGGGCTTTTTTTCGTCGGCACAAAACCCCAGACTGGGCTCATGCCTATTCTGACTCTCGATCGCCTTGGCGATCTGCCCGCCGCCCAGTGGAATGCCTTGTTGGCCGACTCCCAGCCATTTGTGCAGCACGGTTTTCTGTCGGTGCTGGAGGACAGCGGCAGTGTTGGCCCAGGAACGGGCTGGCAACCGGCCCATCGCCTGTTGGTCGATGCCCATGGCACGCCCCTGGCGGCGTTGCCGGGTTATGTGAAGCAGCACTCCTATGGCGAGTATGTCTTCGATATGGCCTGGGCTGACGCTTGCGCGAGGGCGGGGATCGACTACTACCCCAAGCTGCTGACCGCGGTGCCCTTTACTCCGGTTACGGGGCCCCGGCTGCTGGGTGACGCTGCGTTACTCAGCCCGTTGCTCGATCAGATCAGCGCCGGTTTACCTGAACAGGGGTTGACGAGCTGGCATGTGAACTTTACCGATGCCGCTGCCGATCAGCTGCTGCGTGGCCGTGACGGCTGGCTGGAGCGTCTGGGTTGTCAGTTCCTCTGGCACAATCGCGGTTATCGCGATTTTGCCGACTTTCTCGATCAACTGACCTCGCGCAAACGCAAGCAGCTGCGCAAGGAGCGCGAGCAGGTGGCGGGGCAGGGCATCGAGTTTGAGTGGTGTGAGGGCCGGCAACTCAGCGAGCCGGAGTGGGATTTTGTCTATGCCTGCTACGCCAACACCTATCACGTGCGCGGCCGGCAACCGTACCTGACGCGCAGTTTTTTTAGCCTGCTGGCCGAGCGCCTGCCGGAGACGATTCGTGTGGTGCTGGCTCGGCAGCGCGGTCGTGCGGTGGCCATGGCTTTCAGCCTGCAGGCCGGCGACACCTTGTATGGCCGCTACTGGGGCTGCTTGGGTGATTTCGACCGCTTGCACTTTGAAACCTGTTTCTATCAGGGCATCGACTACGCCATCGGCCAGGGTTTACAGCGCTTCGATGCCGGCGCCCAGGGCGAGCACAAGCTGATTCGCGGTTTTGAGCCGCAGCTCACCCGTTCCTGGCACTACCTGTGTCATCCGGGCTTGCGCGCCCCCGTGGCGGACTTTCTCCAGCAGGAGCGTGCTGGCGTGCAGTTGTACGCCCAGCAGGCGCGCGAATTGTTGCCTTATCGGCAAGCGGAGCAGGGCTAACGCCGTGCTGGCGGTGGCTGAAAAGGGATTTGTCACAAAGGGGTCATAGTCCTGTCACGAAACTCGGGCAATTTTGCAGGCCTATGTCTTCTAACGCCGGAGTTGCTGAGTCTATGAAATCGTTTGTTATCAAACCGCTGTCGATTGCCCTGCTGGCCGCCACCTTGGCTGCGTGCAGCACGAATGCTCCGGCCCCGTCAGCGAGTGCCGCCAAGGCCGCAGAAGCAGCGCTGAATAACGATGACTGGTATCAGGTGTGGACTGAAGGTCAGGCGGTGGTGTTTGACGATCACGCCGTCTATGCCGAGTACGTGAAGACCGGCAAGGCGCCGGTTATGAAAGACCTAGGCATCAAGGACGAGCAGGGACGCAACATCGTTCTGGGTCTGCGCGCCGAAGACCGCAGCAAGGACGTTAACACCCTGGCGGCCAAGCGCTTCATCGACGTCAACCTGCCGCCGAGCAGCAGCTTCTATGGCGAGATTCGTGAAGACAACAAGATCTTCGTGTTTCAGCGCTACGGCGACATGATGGACGTGGTCAAGTTGGGCGAGCCGATTTTCAGCTACATCGAACTGGGCGCTGGCCCGGATGGCGAGCGCTTGATTTACGCGCTGGCCAAAGAAGAGAAAAAGCCGGAAAAACTGATCGTCAAGTTCAAGAGCATGAATCGCTAAGCCGCATGCTTTAGCGTCGGACAAAGAAAAGCCGCGCCGGCAGTGCAGACTGCCGGCGCGGCTTTTTTCGTTGTGGCGTTTACAGGCGTTTGGCGTCGATGATCAGGATTGCCTCACGCGGTACATCACGGGCGCCGGTAGGCATTGCCGAGATGCGGTCGACCACGTCCATGCCTTTGACCACATGGGCAAACACGGCATAGCCGAAGTCGCGCTGGCCGTTGTCGAGGAAGTCGTTGTTGGTGCTGTTGATAAAGAACTGACTGGTGGCTGAGTCCACCGCCGAGGTGCGGGCCATGGCCAGCGAGCCACGCACATTGCGCAGGCCGTTATCGGCTTCATTCTTGATCGGTGGCTGGGTGGCTTTCTGCTGCATGTCCGGGGTGAAGCCGCCGCCCTGAACCATGAAGTTGGGGATCACGCGGTGGAAGATGGTGCCGTTGTAATAGCCGCTGTCCACATAAGCGAGAAAGTTCTTCACGCTGATCGGCGCCTTGTCGGCCTCCAGCTCGATTTCAATCGCCCCCTGGCTGGTATTGAGCAGTACATGGGGCTTGTCTGCGGCCAGCAGGTTGGCGCTGAGCAGCAAGGTGCCGGCGGCAAGGGCGAGGGTTTTCAGCATGGTGTCGGTGTCCTGTTAGGTTATGGTTTTTGCTTGCGCGTTTTTTTCATCGGCGGGTTAACCGGCTGGGAGGTGCCATCCAGCTCGGTGAGAAACTGCAGCAGTTGCTGATTGAACGCTTCGGGTTGGTCCATGGGCGTGGCATGGCGGGAGTCTTCGATCACTACCAGGCGGGCATTGACCATCTCGTCGACATAGGCCTGTTTATTGGCAACTGGTGTGTAATCGCGGTCGCCGCTGACCACCAGGGTCGGGCAGGTGATCTTGCTGATTTGCCCACGCACGCCCCAGCCGATGATGGCGTCCAGGCTGGACAGGTAGGCGCGCTTGTCGTTGCGCGGCCAGCGGCGTTCGATCTTCAGGCGTAGTTCGACCTGCTCGGGTTTGGGGAACAGCAGTTTGCCCAGCCCCTTGGCGATGGTCTCCAGACTCAGCAGGCGTGACAGGCTCCAGCGTTTGGCAATTTGCACGCAGTCGGCCAAGGATTTGGCTTTCACTTCCGGGCCGCTGTTGACGATGGTCAGGCTGCGCAACAGCTCCGGGCGATCGACGCCGAGTTGAAAGCCGATCATGCCACCCATGGAGATACCCACCAGATGCACAGTGCCGAGCTGCAGGTGTTCGATCAACGCGGCCACATCCTCGGCAAAGCCGGCAATGCTGTAGTGCTCATCGGGCTTGTCGGAGCGGCCGTGGCCGCGCAGGTCGATGGCAATCACCCGATACAGGGGGCTGAGCACGGGAATCTGCGACTCCCAGTCCAGGGTGCTGGAGCCCAGGCCGTGAACCAGCAGCAGCGGCGTGCCGTGGCCGTAATCCTCGTAGTGCAACTGGCAACCGTCGTGGGTGAAAAAGGCCATGGACTTTCCTCGTGGGGCTCGTGCGGGCTGGGGCTTCGTGCGACTGGGCTCAACTGTGCCGCAGTCAGGGCTGATCGTCCAGATTGCAGCTGTCGTAGGTCTTGATCAGCTCCACCAGAATCCGGCTGGCCGGGCCCAGGGCTTTGTCTTTGTGGCTGTAGAGGGTGAAGCGCGGGTGGTTGCTCATCCCGCTTTCCAGCGGCAAGGCCTTCAGCTGCTGGGCGTCCAGCTCGCGCTGGATCAGGTGCCGGGGTAGCCAGGCAAACCCCAGGCCGCTGCTGACGAAGTGCGCTGCGGTAGACAGGCTACTGACGGTCCAGCGCTGCTCGGCGCCGAGCCAGCCAACATCTCGCGGGCGACTACGGCCGGAATCGCGGATCACCACCTGCAGCTGGTTTTGCAGGTCGGCAAAGGTCAGGTCCCGTTGCAGTTGGTGCAGGGCGTGGTCGGGGTGGGCGACGGCGATAAATTCGACTTCACAAAGCTCATGGCCCAGGTAACCGACGATATCCAGGCTGCTGATGGCCAGGTCGGCATTGCCTTCGAGCAGCACCTCCTCGACCCCGGAGAGCACTTCTTCGCGCAGGCGCACGCGACAGCCGCGGCTTTGCGGCATAAAGGCCGCCAGGGCCCGCAGCAGGCGTTCGGTCGGGTAGGCCGCATCGACCACCAGGCGCACTTCCGCCTCCCAGCCCTGGTCCAGGTTGTAGGCCAGGTCTTCCAGCTGGCTGGCCTGCAGCACCAGTTGGCGCGAGCGGCGCAGCAGCACGTCGCCGGCATCGGTGAGCACCGCTTTGCGCCCGTCGATGCGCAGCAGTGGCACGCCCAACTGCTCCTGCATGCGCGCCACGGTGTAGCTGATGGACGATTGCGAGCGGTGCAGAACCTCGGCGGCTTGAGCGAAGCCGCCGTTGTCTACCACGGCTTGCAGGGTGCGCCATTGTTCCAGGCTAACGCGGGGTGCTTTCATCTTGGCCTCTTTGTGTCCTAAGCTGGCGCCCCCTTGGCGGAGACCACCGATGAAGAAATTCTGTGCTTTTTTGCTGTTGGCGCTGCCGCTGACAGCCCAGGCTTACCCGATTGACGTGAGCAAGCAGCTCAATGGCAGTGAAGTCTCCGCCACTGCGGTGGAAATCGATCACAACATGGTCGGCCTGCTGCTGGAAAACTATGGCAAGGCTGATGCCAGTTGTGTGGCGCGTTTTGCCAACGGCCCGGAAAGCCCACGGGTGCGCAAGGCGACGCTGGCTGGCGGCAAGCGCGAGAACCTGACTGTGCGTTTTACCCGCAGCGTTATCCATATGCGCATCGAGCTGACCTGCAAGCCGCAATAAAAATGCATTTACGGACACAGCATATGGGCACGATAGATCAGTCTGGTCGATCATTTAAAGCGGTTTTTTGCGCTATTTAATCGATCGTTATCTATCTAACCTGTGTCCATCCCTTCTGGGCAGTCTTGCTCCAGACGTTAAAGGCATTTTTTGCGGTTTATCCGCGGTCGCTCTCCTTGGCCGCAACCCTGGCCTGATCGGTTAATCGATCAGGCTTTTTTATGCGCAATGGTTTGTGCCTATCTCTGTCGATATGAACGCGTTAAGGTGGCCGGCTTTTGTAGCAGGTGGTCAGGTTTTCCTTGCGTGGATAAGCCGGGCCCAGGTGAGGCGTGTATGCAGTTGTCCGGACGTGGCGTCGGTTTGTCGCTGATTGCGTCGGTGTTGTTTGTGCTGATTCCCGGCTATGTGCGCGAACTGGCGCCGTTGGACGGCGTGCAAGTGTTCGCCCAGCGCGTGCTCTGGTCGATCCCGATGGTGTTGCTGCTGGTGTTGCTCACCCGGCAGTTGGGCGTGCTGGGCGCGGTGCTGCAGCGCTTGCGCCGCGAGCCGCGCTTGCTGGCGGCCTTGCCCTTGGCCGCGGCCTTGATGGGCGTGCAGTGGGCGCTGTTCGTCTGGGCGCCCCTGGCCGGGCGGATGCTGGAGATTTCCCTCGGCTACTTCCTGCTGCCCCTGGCGATGGTACTGGTTGGTCGCCTGTTCTATGGCGAACGCCTGCGGCCGTTGCAGACGTTGGCGGTGGTCTGTGCCTTGCTCGGGGTGGCCCATGAGCTGTGGCTGACCCGTGCGTTTTCCTGGGTCACTCTGCTGGCGGCCCTGGGCTATCCGCCGTATTTCATGCTGCGGCGCTGGATGCGCCTGGACGCCTTGTCCGGTTTTATTCTGGAGATGCTAATGCTGGCGCCGGTGGCCATCTGGCTGATCGCCAGTGCCGGGTTGCCCGATGTGTTTACGCTCGCGCCGCAACTCTGGTGGTTGCTGCCGGGGCTGGGGCTGCTCAGCACCCTGGCGTTTGGCGCGATGATGGCCTCCAGTCGCTTGCTGCCGCTGGGGCTGTTCGGCATCCTCAGTTATGTCGAGCCGGTGCTGCTGTTTGCGGTGTCGGTGCTGGTGCTCGGCGAGCACTTCAACCCAGCGCAGCTGTGGACCTACCTGCCGATCTGGCTGGCGGTGCTGTTGGTGGGCTGGGACAGTGCGCGACTCTTGCGCCGTCAGGCCCGGCAGGGCCTTTGAGTACACGGAGACAAGCCATGCAGTTGAATACCGATTTGCACCAGCGGGTGGTCATCGATAGCCACGCCGTGGCCTGGCAGCCATCGCCGCTGCCGGGCGTCGAGCGCCGACCGCTGGAGCGTCTGGCGGCGGAAAGCGGGCGCACCACCTCGATCGTGCGTTATGCCGCGGGTTCCTCCTTTAAGGCTCACCTGCATCCCCTGGGTGAAGAAATCCTGGTGCTGGACGGCGTGTTTGCCGACGAGCACGGCCAGTACCCGGCCGGCACCTGGCTGAAAAATCCGCCGGGCAGCCAGCACGCACCCTCCAGCCCGGAGGGCTGCCTGCTGTTCGTCAAACTCTGTCACCTGACGGCAGACGACGAGATTGCCGGGCGCATCGATACCCGCAGTGCCCAGTGGCAACCCGGCTTAGTCGAGGGCTTGAGTGTTTTGCCGCTGGACAGCGTCGGCACGACCCATACCGCTCTGGTGCGTTGGGCGCCGGGCACCCAGTTCAAGCCGCACAGCCACTGGGGTGGCGAGGAAATTCTGGTGCTGGAAGGCACTTTTCAGGACGAGCAGGGCGATTACCCGGCCGGCACCTGGCTGCGCAACCCCCATGGCTCCAGCCATCGGCCGTTCTCGACCGAGGGCTGTTTGATCTACGTGAAGGTTGGCCATTTGCCCGCGTAGGTTTACTCCAGACGCACGCGGTACACCTCGTTGAGCGGGATCAGCTTGTCCCGCGCCAGTTGCAGGGCACTCTGGGTCAGCGGGCGCATGCCGTCGTGGATGGCTTGCTGCTCGATGCTCTGCGCCGACACCGAAGGTTCGATCAGGGCGCGCAGGGCCGGGGTCACCTCCAGCAATTCATAGGCGGCCACCCGCCCGGCAAAGCCCAGGTTGCGGCAGTGCTCGCAACCGCTGCCGACATAAAAGGGCTCGTCACGGCTTAACCCCAAGGTGCTGCGCACATGGGCGCTGACCTCTTCCTCCACCAGACAGTGCGGGCAGTTGCGTCGTACCAGGCGCTGAGCCAACACACCGAGCAGGCTGGCGTTGAGCAGGTAGGGGGCGATGCCGATTTCTAGCAGGCGGGTGATGGTGGTCGCCGCGCTGTTGGTGTGCAGGGTGCTGAGTACCAGGTGGCCGGTGAGGGCGCTTTCGGTGGCCATCATGGCGGTTTCCTGGTCACGGATTTCGCCGACCATGATCACGTCCGGGTCATGCCGCAGGATGTGGCGCAGGGCGCGGGCAAAGGTGTAGCCGATCTGCGGCTTGACCTGAATCTGGCGGATGCCGTCGATCTGGTATTCCACCGGGTCTTCCACGGTGATGATGTTGACGCCACTGCTCTTGATCCCGTTCAGGGCGGCATACAAGGTGGTGCTCTTGCCTGAGCCGGTGGGGCCGGTGACCAGGACGATGCCCTGGTTGTGGCTGATCAGGTCGCGGAAGCGCTCGACGTCGCGGCCATTGAAGCCGATCTGGTCGAGGGTTTTCAGGCTCTGGCGGGTGTCGAGGATACGGATCACCACGCTCTCGCCATGCACCGTGGGCATGATTGACAGGCGCAGGTCGATGGTGCGGTCGCCCTGTTTAACCATGTGCCGGCCATCCTGGGGCAGGCGCCGCTCGGCGATGTTCATGCCGCCGATGATCTTGATCCGGCTGACGATGGCGGACAGGTTGCTGTGTTTGACCCGGCGGATTTCCAGCAGCACGCCGTCGATACGCAGCAGAATCACCACGTCGTGCTCGCCCGGACGCAAATGAATGTCCGAGGCACGGCGGCTGATGGCCTCTTCCAGCAGCGAGTCGACAAAACGCACGGTGGGCGGGTCTTCAGCCAACTGCTTGATGCGGTGCAAGCTCAGCGATTGCTCACTGGCTTCATTTTCCGGCAATTCATGGGCGGTGGCGCTGGCATACAGGCGGCTGATGGCCTGTTCCACCTCGTTGGCATTGGCCAGTACCGCTTCCACCGGTTTGCCGGTGACAAAGCCCAGCAGGTGCAGAAGTTCGCAGTGAGTCGGGTCGGGGGAGGCGACGATCAGGCGTTCGCCATCGAGCATCAACGGCACCACCAAGTAGCGCCGCGCCAGGCTCTCGGGCACCAGCTTCAAGCACTCCGGCTGGATGTCGAAGTTCTCCAGGCTGACCTGGGCGATGCCGAGTTGCTGGGCCAGGGTCAGGCCCAGGCGCTCGGCGCTGATCATCTTCAATTCCAGCAGCACCTGGCCGAGTCGTCCCAGTTCCGGGTGTTGGTGCTGGTGGTTGAGGGCTTTTTCCAACTGCGAGGGCGTGATCACGCCGCACTCAAGCAGCAGGTTGCCCAGCGACATACCCGGTGGCGTCAGGCTCGGGTGTTCCTTCAGGTGTTGGCGCAACTCATGGCTGTTTTTGAACAAAGACGACATTGGCGGGCCCCCGTACTGATGGTCTTTTCAGTATGCAGGCTAGCAAAAGGCCATCGCTGAGTTGGGTCAATGGCCAGGCAGATAGGGTGGCGTTAACGCAATACGTCGTTGAGCACTTCGCGCACAATGCCGGTGGTGACGTTGACTAGGGCGGCGTCGGTGCCCACCTGTTGCCACTCGTAGCCTTGGTAGTAGGGCAGTTGTCGGGCGAAGCTGGGGTCGAGTTTTTTCGCGATGCCGGGTGGCAGCGGCTTGCCACGGGCGAGGTTTTTGCGGATACCCGGTGGCAGTGCTTGCGCCTGGCCATAGCTGTCGCTGTTACGACTGAAAATCCGCCGGATGTCGTCGAGGTCATCGTCGTAGCGGCGCTGGAAATCGTCATCATCGTAATCGTCGTTGTTGCTATGGGTGGTTTTTTTACCTTTCTCGGGCTGGTTGGACTGGTGTTGGCTGCTGGCGTCTTTGCCATTCTGGCCTTTGGCCTGGTTGGACTTGCCGTTGCTGGAGTCGGCCAGGGCCTGGGCGGCGCTCAGGACGAGCGCCAGGCAAGTGGTGCCGAGCAGCAGAAAAGGTTTGGCGGACATGCGTATGACTCCTTGGAGGACCTGTTTAGAGATTGCGCTCTTGAGTCTAGCGCTGTCCAGGCCAGGCCGTTGTCGCCATAGGCGGCGAAAAATCCCGGCCTTGCAGCGGCATCCGGGTTACCCTATGCAGTTGATTCTGTGATTTTTTCGAGGTGTTACCCGTGTTTGCCCAATTCGCCCTGCATGAACGTCTGCTGAAAGCCGTGGCCGAGCTTAAATTTGTCGAGCCAACCCCGGTCCAGGCAGCGGCCATTCCGCCGGCGCTGGAAGGGCGTGACCTGCGGGTAACCGCGCAAACCGGCAGCGGTAAGACCGCTGCTTTTGTCCTTCCGTTGCTCAACCGCCTGATGGGCCCGAGCCAGCAGCGCGTCACTATCCGTGCGCTGATCCTGCTGCCGACCCGCGAGTTGGCCCAGCAGACCCTCAAAGAAGTCGAGCGCTTCTCCCAGTTCACCTTTATCAAGTCGGGGATGATCACCGGCGGTGAAGACTTCAAGGTGCAGGCTGCCATGCTGCGCAAGGTGCCGGACATCCTGATCGGCACCCCGGGGCGCATGCTTGAGCAACTAAACGCCGGCAACCTGAAACTGAATGACGTTGAAGTGCTGATCCTCGACGAAGCCGACCGCATGCTCGACATGGGCTTTGCCGAGGACGTGCAGCGTCTGGCCGGCGAGTGCTGCAACCGTCAGCAGACCATGCTGTTCTCCGCCACCACCGGCGGTGCCGGCCTGCGCGAAATGGTCGGCAGTGTGCTGCGTGATCCGTTGCACCTGCAGCTCAACAGCGTCAGCCAGCTTAACGAAGGCACCCGTCAGCAAATCATCACCGCCGACCACAACCACCACAAAGAGCGTCTGGTGGACTGGTTGCTGGCCAACGAGACCTACGACAAGGCGATCATCTTCACCAACACCAAGGTGCAGGCCGACCGTCTGTACGGCAAGTTGGTGGCCGCCGAGTACAAGGTGTTCGTGCTGCACGGCGACAAGGACCAGAAGGACCGCAAGCTGGCGATCGACCGCATGAAGCAGGGCGGGGCCAAGATTCTGGTGGCCACCGACGTGGCGGCCCGCGGCCTGGACGTGGACGGCCTGGACCTGGTGATCAACTTCGATATGCCGCGCAGTGGCGACGACTACGTGCACCGCATCGGTCGCACTGGTCGCGCCGGCAATGAAGGCCTGGCCATCTCACTGATCTGCCACAACGATTGGAACCTGATGTCGAGCATCGAGCGCTACCTCAAGCAGCGGTTCGAGCGCCGTAACATCAAAGACATCAAGGGCATCTACCAGGGCCCGAAAAACCTCAAGGCGTCCGGCAAGGCCGTTGGGCCGAAGAAGAAAAAAGCCGACGGTAAGACCGACAAGAAGGGCGCCGCGAAGAAAGCCACGGCCAAGCCGAACAAGCGCAAGACCAGCAATCGGCCAAAGCCTGACGCCCCGGCATTGTCCAGCAGTGACGGCCTGGCGCCGCTGAAGCGCAAGATGCCGGCCGCGGAGTAACGGCCCCGCCGGTTAGCTGCGCAGTTACACCGACAAGGGCTGGCGCCCGCAAGCGCCGGCCCTTGTGCATTCTGCCTGCGACCTCTTTTGTGAGTCGCCCTGGCACGGCTGGACACTGCGGGGTGGCTGGCGCGCTGTTAATCTGATCGTCGTGCTATTGGTGGTCGCTGCAGGCGGCCGACGTCCGTTGAGGAAGAGTCTCCCATGCGTTGTCTATCTGCTGCTGTGTGCCTGTTGCTGGTGAGCCTGCCCGGCAGTGTTATGGCCTGGTCCAATCACTCCCTGGGCAGTGCCCTGGCGTTGCAAGGGCTGGCGTCGATGCAGCAGGCGCCAGCGGTCAAGGTCGAGGCCCTGGAGGATTTTCTGCGCAGCGAGGCGCCAGGCCTGCAGGTGCTGCTGGATCAGCAGGAAGCCTTCGCCCTGGCCAACTTCCCCGGTTATCCCGCGCGCCCGGCAGCCTTGCGCTGGCAGGTCGACGGTGAGGGTGAGCGCCAGCGCGATTTCCTCAAGGCGCTGCGGGTCAGCCCGGAAATCAAACTGGCCAACTTCGTCCAGGCCCTGCCGGGGCATCCGGGCAGCGGTCTTGCGCGCCTGAATGCGCAACAGGTGATGGTCTTCAAGCAGGTTCGCATCTGGGGTGAGTGGACCTTTCTCGCCGCCCCGCCGGGCGAGTTGCTCAACCCGCTGGTGGTGGTGGCCAGTGCCGCCGATGAGCCGGACTATGGTCACGATATCAATCTGTTCAGCGACAATCCTGGTGAAGTCGGCAGCCAGTACAACTTCGGCGTGCAGCCGTTTGGCGATGCGCGTTTCGAGTATTCCTCCCAGGCGCCGTTCCATATTGGCTATTACCACGAAGATGCCATCGTGTTTGCCGCCGGGCCGTTTCTCACCCGTACCTATCCGGAGTGGCGCGCTTTTCAGTATTTCGGCCTGGCCCGCTACGCCTTCGAGCAGGGTCATCCGTACTGGGGCTACCGCTTTATGGGCTGGGGCCTGCATTACATTCAGGACCTGACTCAGCCCTATCACAGCAAGGTGCTGCCTGGCGTCGAGACGCCTGACTTGATCTGGACCGCGGCCAAGGATGCCGCCGGCTTCCCCGAGGACAAGCAGGCCGCCATTGCCCGGGTGGCCAACCGTCACACGGCGCTGGAGAAATTCCAGCTCAAGTGGCTGCAGCAGCTGCTGCGTGACGGCGAAAACGCCAGCCCGCTGCTGCAGGCTTATGCCCAGGCGGACAAGGACGCCAGCTATTCGGCCTTTGACAGCGGCTACCTGCGCAATGTGGTGTCGGCCCAGGCTTTTGCCCGCGCCGATCAACTGGATGCCTTGCTGGCCCAGTCCCTGACGACCGCTGAGCAGGCGCCAGGCTTTAGCGCCAGCAATCAACTGGCGGTGGAACCGGCGCCGAGCGCCGAGCTGAACGCCTTGCTGATCGAGCTGATCGGTAACTTCGGCGCCCATAGCCGCAATGCCGTACGTGCCACCGTGCCTGCCGCTGCTCAGGTGCCCGCTACCGATTAACCCCTGTGCCTGCCGCTGCCGCTGCTTTATGGGTATGCTGGGCAGTCGCTAACGAGGGGGCGGGTATGCGGGTTGGTCTGCTGGCATTGTTGTGCTGTTGTTACTGCCAGATGGCGGCCGCCGAGCTGCTGCGTATCGGCTTTGGCACCCACAAGCCGCCGTATATCTTCGAAGGTGAACCGCGCGGCCTGGAGTACGAGCTGGTGATGGCCGCTGCCAGCCGCGGCGGTTTGCAACTGACGCCTTACTACGCGCCCATGGAGCGCCTGCACCTGATGCTGGCTCGCGGCGAGCTGGATGCCATCGCCACCACCAGTGCGCAAAGCGGGGTGCCGGCGTTCTATTCCGATGCCTATATCGAATACCACAACGTCGCCGTGGCACTCGCCAGCCGCCACTTGCCGATCACCCGCATCGCCGACATGGCGGGTTACTCCATGAGTACCTACCAGCGTGCCCGCTACCTGCTGGGGCCTGAGTTCCAGGCCATGGCCGAGCGCAACCCGCTGTATCGTGAAGAGGCCCTGCAGATCAACCGCAACCGCCTGCTGTATTCCGGGCGAGTCGACCTGATCGTCGGTGACCTGCGCATCTTCAAATACTTCAACGCTCAGGTGGCCGATCAGGTCGATGTCAGCCAGCCATTGAGTTACTTCGCGCTGTTTGCCAATACGGCCTATAGCGTCGGCTTTCGCCAGGCGGCCCCGCGAGAGCTGTTCAATCAGGGTCTCAAGGCGTTGCGCGAGAGTGGCGATTACCTGCGTATCGAACAGCGTTATGCCGAACCCTAGGGGGCATTCGGTAATCGCCAGGGCTGGCGCTGTTTGCCCCGCAAGTCATAGGCAACGGCAGCTGTGGATGGTTATGCTGCATAGCCATGACGCCTTCCTTCCAGAATCGCCAATCCTGCCCGCCCGGCGCCTGCATCTGCGGGCGTGACGGCTTGTTCGATAATCCCGCTGCCGACCTGCGCTTTTTGCGCCTGACCCGGCCGGAGGAGAAGCGTCTGCTGGAGCGCCTGGAGAACCTAGACAGCCTCGGCGACCTCGAACGCATCCAGCAGCGCCTGGACGAGCAGCTCGGCATTCGTCTGCATGTTGCCCCGGGGCGCAACGAAGTGCGCAGCATGCGCGGCATTGCGGTGCATATTGATGACCTACCGGGTCTGTGCCGCAAGACCCGTCAGGCTATCCAGGCCGCGATCCGCCGCGGCCTGGAAAAACGTCCGGAGATCGCCTACCGATTGCTGGATGCCCACGATCTGTTTCGCGAGCTGTAAATGACGCCTGCCGCTGCATTTCAGGGGCCGTCAGCTCATCTGTGGCCACCTCTGCGGCGCACTTAGGCACTGACGTTGGGCTACCATTGAAAGGGGTTCATGGCATTCTGCTACTCACTTAGAGGGCCGCAGTTAAAAGCGGTTCTTCTGCATCTGCGCGGCACAGTACCGGGCAATTCGCTTGTATCCGAGTAAGGTTCACCCTATGGCAGACGGGTCATTTCAAATCGTCGAATTTATTGAGCAGCTTGATTCTGCGGTCAAGGCGCATATGGATTGGGCGCGTCATGTGCTGCGCTGTTCTGTGCTGCATGAGTCACCGGGTGAGGATGTACTCGCGCCATTGGCGCATACGCTGTGTGGCTTTAGTCGCTGGTTTGCGGCGAATAAAACGCGTTTTGACGATCTCAGCCCGCAGAAGACGGCCAAGTTAGAAAATGTGCACCAAAGCATGCACGATGCCATTCGCTCCATTTGCACGGCGATTTTGGCCGGGCAGCCTGGATCACGCAGTGATGTGGAAAGCTTTGAGCAAGCGCAAGGTGAACTGATTGAGCTGATGGCGCAGTTCAAGACCCTGTTCCTGGTCAATGCCGCCCGCTACGACACCTTGACCGGGCTTCGCCTGCGCGCTGGGATAGAAAGTGAGTTTGTGCAAATCCAGAAGGTTTGCCGACGCAATAGCGTGCAGCTGTATGCCGCGATTATCGACGTGGATCATTTCAAGCAGATCAATGACCACTACGGCCACTCTGTCGGCGATGTCGCCCTGCGGCATTTGGCGGACACCTTGAAAGGTATCGTGCGGCCCGATGAGCCTTTGATTCGTTGGGGCGGCGAAGAGTTTCTGTTGCTGATCCAATGCCCTGCACGTGAGGCCGCTGCAACCGTTGCTGATCGTATTGTCGAGCTTGTGCGCAACACCCCGGTCCCTCGTCTGCAAGGCGCCCCGATTGTCATGACCGTGACGGTCGGGCTTTCCCGGGTGGCGCACAACGAAACCATGGGCAGCGCCGTAGAGCGCGCCGACCAGGCGCTGTATGCCGGCAAGGCGGCTGGGCGCGATCGCTACGTGATTGCCTCAGACTGAATACGGCTGGCTTGGTTTGAGGGGCAATGGGCTGGTTTTGCCTCTCACCCATGACACGATCCCATCATCCGCTAAGACGCCTTGGGCTAGTCGAGCCGATAACCGGCCAGCTCTCTGGGGGTCAGCACGCGCACGTTGTGCGGGTCGACGGCCTGCATGTCGGTGAGCAGGCTGGCGGGGATGCGCATTTCCTGGAGGTAGGCGGCGGGGCTGTAGCGCAGGGCGTTGCCGCTTTGTGCGGAGTCGCCGTTGGCGAAGTACGGGCGGTGGATGCCGACGTGGCCGCGTACGGTTTTATCGCGGCCGGCGGCCAGCAGGTAGACGCAGCTGCCCTGGCACACGGCGTCGGCCGGCACCAGGGTGTCGAAGCCGGACTCGCGCAGCAGGCGACCCATGCGGATGGCTTCCGCCACGCTGCCGCCGATGTTGTCCAGCAACGCCAGCTTCTTCTTGAACTTGCCAGGGTTGGCCAGCAGGCCTTTGAGCAGGGCTTCGTAGTCGCCGGGGGCAATCGCCTCGGAGATATTGACGGCGAGGATGGGGCCGGCGCTTTTGTGCTGTACGGCTTGCACCTCAACCTTGGCGGCCACTGTCGCCGAGGCGAGCAGGGCGGCGCACAGGAGGGTGCTGCGGAGAATGTTGCGGCTCATGAAGCGGGCGCTTCCTTACACGGGCGGTGGTGAGTCGATGGGCTGATGGCGGCGGCTTAGAACTTCTCTTTGTCCGCCAGGTAACGCCATTCGGCGTTAGCCAGTTTGCCCATGGGCACGCCGCCGATGCGGATGCGCTTGAGGGTGATGACCTTGAGGCCAACGCTTTCGCACATGTGGCGAATTTGCCCTGGCAACGGGTTCTTCAGGGCGAAGCGCAGGCGCGTTTCGTTCTGCCAGCTGACCTTGCAGGGCGCCAGTGGTTTGCCGCGAAAGTTCAGGCCGTGGGCCAGGCGCTTAAGACCGTGGGCTTGCAGCGTGCCGCTGACTTCGACGATGAACTCCTGCTCCAGCTTCTTAGCGTCGTCGCTGAGCTTGCGCGACACGCTCCAGTTCTGGGTGAACACCTGCAGGCCGCAGGCGTCGGTGTCCAGCGGCAGGCACAGGGTCAGGCGCTCGAAGTGGCGTTGCAGAGGGCGCACCGCTGAGAGGTCGAGGGCGCTCTGGTTGGCCTTTTTCAGCAGCTGCTCGGCTTGTTCAGGCGTTTGCCCGGCCGGTTTGTGCAGTAGCAGGGTAATCGGCTCCTGGGGCGTGAGAACTGCCTCCGGGTGCAGGGCGACGGTCTCGTCGGCCACTTTGAAATGCGGCTCTTCGACGATTTGGCCGTCCACGCTGACCCAGCCGCCCTCGATATACAGCTCGGCTTCACGGCGTGAGCAGCCGACCAGCTCGGCAAGGCGTTTGGACAGGCGAATCGGATCAGTCATGGTGGTAGCCGCTACAAAAAGAGGCGCAGTGTAACAGGCCGCAGGGCATCTTCGCCGGCAGGCATGGGCGTATCAGCCTTCCTGATTGGCGCGGTAGGCGCCGGGGGTGAGGCCGGTCCACTTTTTAAACGCGCGGTGAAAGGCCGAGGGCTCGGAAAAGCCCAGTTGCTCGGCGATGTCCTGGATCGACAGGTCGCTGCGGCCCAGGTGGTAGATGGCCAGGTCGCGGCGCAGGTGGTCTTTCAATTCCTGAAAGCTGGAGCCTTCCTCGCTGAGGTGACGGCGCAGGGTTTGCGGGCTCATGTGCAGCTGGCGGGCCACGGCTTCCAGGTCCGGCCAGGCGCTGCAGTCGCGGCCGAGCAGGCGGCGGATCTGGCTGATCAGACTGTCGCCGCCGTCCGGGCGGGCCAGCAGGTCGGCGGGCGAATGCTGGAGAAACTGCTTGAGGGTGCGTTCGTCCTGCAGCAGCGGCATGGCCAGGTAGCGGGCTTGAAACAGCAAACTGGTGCTGCCAGCGGCAAAGCGCCGAGAGCAGGGGAACAGGCGCTGGTATTCGCTGCTGTGGGCCGGCTCCGGGTAGGCGAAGGTGGCTTCTTCCAGGCGAATGCGCTGGCCGATCAGCCAACTGCCGAGGCGATGCCAGATCACCAGCAGGCTTTCCACCAGAAAGTGGTCCGGGTCCCAGAGGGTCGAGTCATCCACGGTCAGGCGCGCCCAGTCGCCTTCGCGGCTGAGGCTAATGCTTGGCGCGTCGGGGAACAGGCTGTAGAACAGGCCGCCACGGGTCAGGGCTTTTTCCAGCGAGCGGCAATGGATGATGGCGTAGCACATCATGGCGAAGGTGCCGCGCTTGCTGCGCTGGCGGCCGAAGCCCATGTATTCGTCGTCGAGGGATTCCCACAGCAGTTGCATCAGGCGGGCGAACTGTTCGGGGGCGATGCGCGCACGCGGCTCGTCGAGCAGGGCCGGCTGGATGTTCAGCTGACGCAGCAGGGGGGTGTAATCCTGGCCATGGCGTTCGGCGCCGCGCAGGGCAGCTCGGACGAAATGACTAGCAATGGTGCGTTCGCGCATGACGGGTCCCGGTGAAAAAACTCGCCGATGGTAGGCCGCGTGGGCAACGGCGGACAAGCGCCGTGAGGCCGCGATGCCGCGGCAATGTGGCCTAGTCGCCGTCACCCAGGTCGGCCGCCGCCAGGCTCAGGCCGTGTTTACGCAGTTTGTCGTGCAGGGTTTTGCGCGGCAGGCCGAGGGCTTCGGCGAGGCTGCGCAGGGAGTTGTGCGGGCGCGCCAGTTCGGCGGCGATCAGCGCTCGTTCATAGGCGTCGACCTGCTGGCTGAGACCGCCGTTCGCCGCCGCTTGCTGAGCCGCCGGGCTGGCGAGTGGGTCTTGCAGACCCAGCTCCAGACCCAGGGCAAAGCGCTGGGCGGCGTTTTGCAGCTCGCGCACATTGCCCGGCCAGCCGTGGCGCAGCAGTTGGGCGCGGGCCGCGGCGGGCAATTCGCGCACCGGCAAGCTGTGGCGGGCGCTGGCGGCGTCGGCAAAGTGCTGGAACAGGCTGAGCACATCGTCGCCCCGTTCGCGCAGTGGCGGGATGCGCAGCGGGGTGACGTTCAGGCGGTAATACAGGTCGGCGCGAAAGCGGCCCTGGTCGGCGCTGCTGCGCAGGTCTTCCTTGCTGGCGGCGATGATGCGGATATCTAGAGGGATCAGTTGGTTGCCGCCGAGGCGTTCGACTACCCGTTCCTGCAACAGGCGCAGCAGCTTGACCTGTACCTCCAGGCTCATACTTTCGATTTCATCGAGAAACAGGGTGCCGCCGTTGGCAAACTCGAACTTGCCGATGCGGCGTTTTTGCGCGCCGGTAAAGGCGCCGGCCTCGTGGCCGAACAGCTCGCTTTCCACCACCGACTCGGCCAGGGCGCCGGCGTTGATGGCGACGAAGGGGCCGTTGCGGCGGCTGGAGTGATCGTGCAGGGCGCGGGCCACCACCTCTTTGCCGGCGCCGGTTTCGCCAAGGATCAGCACGTCGGTGTCGATCGCTGCTAGGGCGCCGAGTTGTTCGCGCATGCGCTGCATGGCCGGTGAGCGGCCGAGCAGGCGCGCGCTCAGTTGTTGGCGGTCGGCCAGGGCCAGGCGCAGGCTGCGGTTTTCCAGTACCAGTTGGCGCAAGGCCAGGGCGCGGCGCACGCTGGCGAGCAGGTCATCGCTGGCGAAGGGTTTTTCCAGAAAATCAAAGGCGCCGGCGCGCATGGCTTGCACCGCCATCGGCACATCGCCGTGGCCGGTGATCAGGATCACCGGCAGTTGCGGGTCAGCCTGTTGCAGCTGCTCCAGCAACTGCAGGCCGTCGAGGCCAGGCATGCGGATGTCGCTGACCACCACGCCGGGCCAGTCGGTTGGCAATTGGGCGGCCAGGCCCTGGGCGTCGGCGCGGGTGCTGACCTGGAAGCCGGCCAGGTCCAGGGTCTGGCTCAGGGCTTGGCGCAGGTGCGGGTCGTCGTCGACCAGCAGCACCTGGCAGGTCATCTCAAGGGTGCTGCTCATAACGGTGAGTCCTCGGCAGATTGGGCGCTGGTGCCGCCCGCGGCCCGTTGCAGGTTCAGGCTGAGCAGGGCGCCGCCTTGTGGGTGGTTGGCCAGGGCCAGTTCACCGCCGAGGGCGCTGATCAGGTTGTCGCAGATGGCCAGGCCAAGACCCAGGCCCTGGGCGTTGGTCTTGGTGGTGAAGAAGGGTTCGCGGGCGCGCTGCAGGGCCTCGGGGCTGAAGCCTGGGCCGTTGTCGCGGATCAGCAGGGTGATGCTGTCGCTGCGTTGTTCCACGGTCAGCCACAGGCGCCGCGGCGGGGCGACGCCACTGAGGGCATCGAGGGCGTTGCCGAGCAGGTTGCCGAGCACCTGGCGCAGGCGGGTTTCGCCGGCCTGCACCCACAGCGGCGTCTCGGGCAGGTCGCGGATCAGCTCCACGTCGAGGCTGCGCCGGCGCTTGGCCAGCAGCGCCAGGGCATCTTCCAGGGCCGGTTGCAGGGCCACGCTTTCCGGGGCGTGGCGGTCGCGGCGGGCGAAGGCGCGCAGGTGGGCGATGATCGAGGCCATGCGCGTGGTCAGCTCGCTGATCAGGCGCAGGTTGTTGTGGGTTTCTTCGATGCGTTGTTGGTCGAGCAGGATATTGGCGTTGTCGGCATAACTGCGGATCGCCGCCAGCGGCTGGTTCAGCTCGTGGCTGATGCTCGCCGACATGGTGCCCAGGGCCGACAGCTTGCCGGCTTGCAGCAGCTCGTCCTGGGTGCGCAGCAGTTCTTGCTGGGTGTGCTCGCGTTCGAGCACTTCATCCTTGAGGCGGTTGTTGAGGTTTTGCAGGTCTTGGGTGCGCTGGTGCACGCGGATTTCCAGCTCGTTGCGGGTCTGTGCGGCGAGGGCGATGCGTTGCAGGTAGTGGCGCCGGCGCTGCATCAGCAGGCCGAGCAGCAACAGCAAGGCCAATAGGCTGGCGGCGGCGATCAGCAGCACGGTCTGCACCGGCCGGCTTACCAGATAACGCGGGGCGAGGATGCTCACCTGCCAGTCGGTCTGCGCCAGGGTGCGGCTCTGTTGCAGCCACTGCTGGGCGGGCAATTGCAGTGGCGGCGGGTCGATGGTCGGGTAGGGCTGGTCGCGGGCAATCTGCTGGCGGCTGCTGGCGCTCAGTGGCCGGCTGGCACGAAAACGCCAGTCGGTCTGCGAGGTGAGAATCACCACGCCATTGGCGTCGGTCACTAGCAGTTGTTCGGGGGTTTTGCCCCACAGGGTTTCGGTGTGATCGAGGTGAATCTTGACCACCAGCACGCCGAGGATTTTGCCGTTCTCGTGCAGGGCATCGGCAAAGTAATAGCCGCGCTTGCCCGACGAGGTGCCGAGGCCGAAGAAGCGTCCGGGTTTGTCGGCCATGGCGTCACGGAAATACGGGCGGAAGGTGAAGTTGCGCCCGGTGAAGCTGTCGGCTTGGTCCCAGTTCGACGAGGCGATGGTCTGGCCGTCGCTGGCCATCAGGTAGATCACCGCGGCGCCGGTGAGTTCGGCGGTGTCCTTGAGCAGCTGATTGGCTTGCTTGAGGCGCGTGTCGTCCTGGGGCGCGGCCAGGGCAGCGCGCAGGGCCGGCAGGTCGCCGAGCAGGGCGGGCAGCACTTCATAGCGTTGCAGGGTGCCAAGCAGGTTGGCGACGAACAGGTCGAGGGTCTGGCTGTTGCGCTCCAGCAGTTTTTCCCGGTAGTAGCGCTCGGCCAGTTGCTGCACCGGCCACAGCAGCGGCAACAGCACCAGGGCCAGTAACAGCAGGCTGCGCCAGCGCGGGCGCCGGGCAATGGATGGCTGGGGTATTTCGGTGATCACGCAGACCCCTGGGTGCTGAGCAAATGGGCGGTCACAGGACGGCTGTTGGCCGGCCTGTAGAAGGATGTTAGGCCGCAGATTGGCATCGCCACAAGCCGGCGGCATGCGTGCCAGTCAACCGTGGCGGCGCTTGCCTGGTTAGGTTGGCGGATAACCGCCAACGGCTGTGCGGAGATCCGCCAGATTGCTCGCTGTTTTCTCTCGCTTTAATTTTTAACTGTATGTTTTTAAAGGATTTATTATTTGTTTTCAGCCTGGCATGGGGCTTGCGATAGGGCTAGCAAGCTTGCGTTAAGCGCGAGTGAAAAATAAATCTCTCCAGGTAAGGAGAGTCAGCGCTGCGTTTGGCGCCGGTGCCCCTGGAGGGTGCTGTGCGCTCCCATGAGGAACACTGCCATGACCCGCAAACCTTTTTACAGAAGCCTGTATGTGCAAGTGCTGGTGGCCATCGCCCTGGGCGTTGCCATCGGCCATTTCTACCCACAAGCCGGGGTGGCGTTGAAGCCGCTCGGTGATGGCTTCGTCAAACTGATCAAGATGGCCATTGCGCCGATCATCTTCTGCACCGTAGTCAGCGGCATCGCCGGCATGCAGAACATGAAAGCGGTGGGCAAGACCGGTGGCCTGGCGCTGCTGTATTTCGAGATCGTGTCCAGCGTGGCGCTGGTGATTGGTCTGGTGGTGGTCAACCTGGTGCAGCCGGGTGCTGGCATGCATGTCGACGTGGCCACCCTGAATACCTCGGGGATCACCGCTTACACCCAGGCGGGCGCGCAGCAGAGCACCATCGGTTTCTTCCTCAATATCATCCCGAGCACTGTGGTCGGCGCCTTCGCCACCGGCGATATCCTCCAGGTGCTGATGTTCTCGCTGATGTTCGGTTTTGCCCTGCATCGCATGGGTGACTACGGCCGCCCGGTGCTGGAATTTATCGACCGCATCGCCCAGGTGATGTTCAACATCATCGGCATGATCATGAAGGTCGCGCCGCTGGGTGCCTTCGGTGCCATGGCCTTTACCATTGGCCAGTACGGCGTGGGTTCGCTGGTGCAACTGGGCCAGTTGATGATCTGTTTCTACATCACCTGCGTGCTGTTCGTTCTGGTGATCCTCGGCGGCATTGCCCGCGCTCACGGCTTCAGCATCCTGCGGTTTATCCGCTACATCCGCGAAGAGCTGATGATCGTGCTGGGTACCTCGTCGTCGGAGTCGGCGCTGCCGAACATGCTGCGCAAGATGGAGAAGCTCGGCTGCGACAAGTCGGTGGTGGGTCTGGTGATCCCGACCGGTTACTCCTTCAACCTGGATGGCACCTCGATCTACCTGACCATGGCGGCAGTGTTTATCGCCCAGGCCACCGACACCCCAATGGGCCTGGTCGATCAAATGACCTTGCTGGCGGTACTGCTGATCGCCTCCAAAGGCGCGGCGGGGGTGACCGGCAGCGGCTTTATCGTGCTGGCGGCGACGCTCTCGGCAGTCGGCACTTTGCCGGTGGCGGGCCTGGCGCTGATTCTCGGTATCGACCGCTTTATGTCCGAAGCCCGCGCCCTGACCAACCTGATCGGCAACGGCGTGGCCACCGTGGTAGTGGCCAAGTGGTGCAAGCAGCTGGATGAAACCGCTCTGCACAACGAACTGGGCAACGGCCCAGCGCCCGTCGCTGCGCCTCAGGCGACGCGCACTTTGGCGTAAGCCTCTGCGGTTAACAAAAGCCCGTCCTGGTGACGGGCTTTTGTGTGTCTGGGGTAAGCCTCTGCGTTTGCGGCCCTGCGCGTCAGGCCTTGTGCAGCAGCCCTTTAACCCGATCGCGTAGGCTTTCGAAGTTGAGCAGCACCCAGAAATTCAGGCCGATCATAAAGCCGACAAAGGAGAACAGTTGCACTGTCACGGCGAAATCGACGGTGCCTTTGCCGTGGGCCAGGGGCCAGATCAGCAGCATCGGAATATCGGCTACAAATACGCCGCCCAACGTCAGGGTGACAATATTCACTCGGTTCTTTTTCGCCAGCAGTTGGTAAAAACGCATGCCGATAAAGAACTCGTAGAGGTAGGCCACCGGCAGGCCGGCGACGATAGTGCCGAGGAATAAAAGAAAGAATGTCAGTAGCCCCTCCTGCATATTGAAACCGGAAATTCCGGCAAAGGAGGCATAGCCGGTAAATGCAAAGGGCATGATCAGGGGGGCAAACGCCAAGGCTCTATTTTCGTTTTTCATCATGCACTCGTGGCGCGTATTGGGTCGGCGTTCAGGCGGGCAAGCCGTCTGGGTTGGCAAAAGCGGGGGCCATGGTACTGGCAACGCGGGCCGGATAAATTGACCGCGGTAATTTACATCCGCCTGCTGACCGAAAACGTCAACCGCAGCTGAGCGTATGCGTCACTGACCGCTGCGGCCTGCGCCGCCTAATCTGGTGGGACGTCTCAATCCTGTCAGGAGCTGCCGTCCATGCAACGCATTCACTTCGAAACCGAACACAACATGTTCCGCGAGTCGTTCCGCGCCTTTCTGCAAAAGGAAGTGGTGCCGCACCAGGACGCCTGGGAAGAGGCCGGGGTGGTCAGTCGCGAGGTGTGGAAGAAGGCCGGTGAGATGGGCTTTCTGCTGCCCTGGGCCGATGAAGAATACGGCGGCAGCGGCCTGAAGGATTTCCGCTACGAGCAGATCATGTGTGAGGAGTTGGCCAACATTAACGAGGCCGGCTTTATGTTGCCGCTGCACTCGGCGCTGTGTGGCCCTTACATCACCGAATACGGCAATGCCGAACAGAAGGCGCGACTGCTGCCGGGCATCATCAGCGGCGAGATTATCCTCGCGGTGGCCATGACCGAGCCGAGCGCCGGTTCCGACCTGGCGGGCATGCGCACCACGGCAGTGGACAAGGGCGATCACTACGAGCTGAACGGCTCCAAGGTGTTTATCTCCAACGGCATCCTCGCCGATGTGGTCATTGTCGCGGCCAAGACCGACCCGGCCAATAAGCACGCCATGGGCCTGTTTCTGGTGGAGCGCGGCATGGCCGGCTTCGAGCGCGGCACGCCGCTGAAAAAACTCGGGATGAAGAGCCAGGACACTGCCGAGCTGTTCTTCACCAACGTCAAGGTGCCGAAAGCCAACTTGCTCGGCGACGCCAAGGGCGGCTTCTTCTACCTGATGAACATGCTCGCCCAGGAACGCCTGACCAACGCCTGCGGCGCAGTGGGCGGCGCCGAAGCGGCGTTGCAGGTGACCATCGATTACGTGCGCGAGCGCAAAGCCTTTGATCGGCCGATTTCCCACTTCCAGAACACCCGCTTCAAGCTGGCCGAGATGCGCACCCAGATCGACGTGGCCCAGGTGTTTGTCGATCGCTGCGTGATGGACCACAACCAGAAGAAGCTCAGCCCGGAAGTGGCCGCCGAGGCCAAGCTGTTTACCACCGAGCTGCTCGGCAAAGTCGTCGATGAAGGCGTGCAATTGCACGGCGGCTGGGGCTATATGTGGGAGTACCCGATCTGCAAGATGTACGCGAACGCGCGTATCCAGCGCATCTTCGCCGGCACCTCGGAGATCATGAAAGAGATCATCAGCCGTGGCATGAAGCTCTGACCGGCCTGCCTGAGCTGGCCAATGCGCACTGCCAATAATAAGAAGAGAGGCGCCATGACTGCACAACTGCCTTTGCAACGCTTCAACCACTGGCTGACCTTGCAGCCCGATGCGGTCTGGCTGCGCCAGCCGATTAACGGTCAGTGGCACGACCTGACCTGGCGTCAGGTCGACGATCAGGCCCGGCGCCTGGCCAGTGCCTTGCTGGCGCTGGGCTGCGCGCCGGGCGATCGGGTGGCGCTGCTGTCGAAGAACTGCGCCGAGTGGTTTATCACCGACCTGGCAATCATGATGGCCGGCCTGGTCAGCGTGCCGCTGTACCCACTGCAGTCGGCCGAGAGCATTGCCTATGTGCTGGAACATGCGCAGTGCAAGGTGATCCTGCTGGGCAAGCTGGATGATGCCGACAAGCTGGAGGCGGGCATTGGTCCGCAGCTGACCCGTATTGCCCTGCCGTATCCGACCCTGGCCTGCGCTCATGATTGGCATAGCCTGCTGGCCCGCCATGCCCCCTTGCAAACCCTGGCGGAGCAGCAACCCGAGCAGGTGCTGACCCTGGTGTACACCTCCGGTACCACCGGCAACCCCAAGGGCGTGATGCTGTCGGTGCAGGCGATGGCTTTTACTGCGGCCAGCGCCTGCGCGGAACTGCGCATGAGCCCGCAGGATCGGTTCTTTTCCTTTCTGCCGCTGTCCCATGTGGCCGAGCGCTTTATGGTCGAGTTCAACAGCCTGTACTGCGGCGCGCCGGTGGCTTTTGTCGAGTCGATGGAGAGCTTTGCCAGTGATTTGCGTCACGTCCGCCCCACGGTGTTTTTCGCCGTGCCGCGGCTGTGGACGCGCTTTCAGCAAGGCGTGCTGGA
>JAIERF010000051.1 GCA_019747075.1 Pseudomonadaceae bacterium | reverse complement strand
TCTCGTTTAAGATTGTCGAGGCTGTAGCTCGAAAGGCGTGCGCCGAGACATCCATGGTGCCCTCCCCGTTAAGCCCCATTCTTTCCAAGGCTCGGTTAAGCGTTGTAATGGTCATGCAGTCAGTAGGCCGTCGGTGATTCGGGAAAAGCTGCCGCTGTGACCCCGAAATTTCTTTCAGCTGAATAAGCAACTTAACAACCTGATCGGCGAGAGGCACGATGTGCATCTCGCGCATTTTCATCCGCTCTGCCGGAATACGCCACTCAGCGCGCTGAAAGTCGAACTCGGACCATTCCGCCTGCCGTAACTCCCCCGGCCGGACGAAAGTCAGCAGGAGTAATTTAAGGGCAATCACCGTCGCCTTACTGCCCCCGTACTCATTCGCTACTACGACCAGCTGTAAAATTTGTTCTCGGGTCAGCGGGCGGCGATGCTGCACCCTCGGCCTGGTGATAGCACCTTTCAGCGCTGCCGCCGGATCATGATCGGCCCTTAGGGTCGCAACTGCATACCTGAACACAGCCGAAAGCCACTGCCGAACCAAAAGAGCCACCGTGGGCGCTCCGCGCTCATCAACCCGCTGAACAATGGCGAGCAGCTGTGCAGCAGTGACCTTCCTCATGGCCAGATCACCAATAGTGGGATAAACGTCATTCGTGAAGACCGTCTGTACCTGCTTAAGGTAATAGGGGCTCCAAACAATGCACTTCTTACCAATCCACTCCTGCGCCACAGCCTTCACTGTATTGGCATTCTCTGCCTGTCGGCCGGCCTGATCGGCCTTGCGCTGCTGCGCAGGGTGCACCCCCTGAGCAACAAGTGCTCGTGCAGCGTCCCGCGCTTTACGCGCATCCGCGAGACCAACCTCAGGGTAACGACCAAGGGCGAAGGCGTTCTCTTTGCCATTCAACCGATATTTCCAGCGCCAAAGCTTAGAGCCACCGACACCAACCAGTAGATAGAGCCCCTCTGAGTCTGCCAGCTTATAAGCCTTGGACTCCGGCTTAGCCGTGCGGGCTTTGATATCTGTAAGGGACATGCGCGATCTACCGGATAATGATTTATACCCCCAACCGTACCCCCAATTAATTTGGCTGGCAATGTACAAACTAACGCCACAAAAACATGAAAGCCCCGAAATACGGGGCCATCATCAAAAATATTGAATCAAAGAAATCAGAAAAAAACAGGATGCCAGTTATCGATCATTAGCAGCATTTCTTGCTCAACCCTTTGCTTCTACTGCGCTTAAATTTAAAACCCTGATACTGCCGGGCGTCTCGCGCCGCGCGCTTTAAGCGACGGGCTGCAGGCCAGTGATACGCAGTGCAGAGGCAACACAAAACGGCCGACGCTGAGTCGGCGGGGAGGGATCAAGTGCGCCAACGCCAGCGGGCGTGGCCCTTGATCAGACGCATCAGGAGGGTACTGCTGAATGCCACGGGACTGTCTCGTTGCGCTATTCCCGCACAGTAGCCCACGCACAGACCGCCGCGCAATATTGATCGGCCGAAGGCCATCACAGGCCAAGGCCCTGATAATCGCCGCGCAGCAAACTCAGCAGGGCATCGGCATCCAGCTTGGCGCTCAGCTCGCCACCGTCCAGCAGGCTGTCCGCCAGGGCGCGCTTCTTGCTGTGCAGGGCGACGATCTGCTCCTCAATGGTGTGCTCGGTGACCAGTCGGTAAATGGTCACCGGGCGCAACTGACCCATGCGGTGAGCTCGGTCGCTGGCCTGATCTTCCACCGCCGGGTTCCACCAGGGATCGAGGTGGATCACGTAATCCGCCGCCGTCAGGTTCAAACCGGTGCCGCCGGCCTTGAGGCTGATCAGGAAGATTTCCCCCACACCGGCCTGGAAGGCATCCATGCGCGCCTTGCGTTCTTTCGGCGAGGTTGAGCCATCTAGGTATTGATAGTGAATACCCTGCTCATCGAGCCAACCCCGGACAATCGTCAGGTGGTCGACGAACTGGCTGAACACCAGAGCCTTGTGTTTGTTCTCCAGCAACTCGGCGACGATCTCGGCGAAGGCCGCCAACTTGCTGCCAGCCAGCCCGGCGCCTGGCATCACCAGGCTGGGGTGACAGCAGAAACGGCGCAACCGGGTGATTTCCGCCAACACCTGCAAGGACTGATTCTGTCCGGCCGGTGCGCTGATCAGCGACTGCACGGCCTGCTGGCGCAGCGCCTCGTAGTAATGTGCCTCTTCCGCGGAAAGCGGCACTTTGTAGGTGATCTCGGTGCGCGGCGGCAGTTCATCCAGCACCTGGCTCTTCAACCGGCGCAGGATAAACGGCTGGATCAGAGCCTTGAGGGCCTTGCGCGCCGACTGCTCGCCGCGCTCGATCGGCGTGCTGAAGCGTTCGGCAAAGCGCTCTTGACTGCCCAGCAGGCCTGGGTTGATAAAACGAAACAGGTTCCACAATTCGCCGAGGTGATTCTCCAGCGGCGTGCCGGTGGCGATCAGTTTGAAATCGGCCTGAAGGGTCATCGCCGCCTGGGAGCGTTTGCTGCCGGCATTCTTGATCGCCTGGGCTTCGTCCAGCACCACGCTCGTCCAGTGCTGAGCGACGAAGGCCTGGTGATCCTGTTGCAGCAGGCCGTAGCTGACCACCACCAGGTCCAGCGGGCCCACGCCTTCAAGGCTGCGGGTTTGCTGGTAGTTGTGCACGTTGAGGGTCGGCGCAAAGCGCTGCGCCTCACTCAGCCAATTGATCGCCACCGAGGTCGGCGCCACCACTAATTGCGGTCCACGCGGCGCGCGCTGAAGCATCAGAGCCAGGGTCTGCACTGTTTTGCCCAGGCCCATGTCATCCGCCAGGCAGGCGCCCACGCCCCACTCGGCCAAGCGTGCCAGCCAGGCAAAGCCCTCGCGCTGGTAATCGCGCAACTCGGCCTGCAGGGTGCTCGGCACCTGCGGCTGGAAATTCTGCAAGGATTCGAGGCGCTGCAGATGGCTCTGCCAGTGTTCGTCGGCCTGGAACTCACCGGCTTCGTCCGCCAGCCCAGCGAGCAGCGGCGCGGTCAGCAGATTGAGGCGCAGGCCGTCATCGTCGACGCCGTCAGCCAGGTAGGCCAGCTCATCCAGGTGCTTGCGCAGACTGCTGCTGAGGGCCAGCCAATCCTGATCACCGAGCTTGAGAAAGCGCCCTTTGTTGGTTTTCAGCAACTCCAGTAACTGCCGTAGATGCAGCACCCGGCCGTCATCCAGCTGCACTTCACCAGCCAAGACAAACCAGTCGCCCTGCTGTTTGAGGCCCAGCTTGAGCTGACGCATGCCCGGCCGCGCCTTGATGCGCATGCGCTCGCCTTCCGGCCACACGCACTGCACGCGCTCACCATCCAGGGCCTGCAACTCGCTGAGCACCTGCAAAGCATCCTGAGGTTCGGCCAGCTGCCATTCCTGGCCATCGCACTCGGCTTGAGCCAAGGCCGGACACGCCGCCAGCGCCCATTCCAGGGTGGCGGTTTCTGCCGCCAGGTCGCGAGTGGCCTGCAGCGCACGGCCGTCCAGCTCGCCGAGCACATTGGCCAAGCCAATGCCGGGGCGGAACCAGCTGCTGTTGGCCAGTGGGCGCACCAGCAATTGCAGGCGCAACCCGCCCTGCAGCGGCAACAGGTGGGCATACAGGGTGGCATCGGCGGGCACGCAATCGAGGTGCGCGGCCAGCTCGGGTAAGTCCGAATGAATCGGCAACAACGGCGCGATGGCACTGATGGCGTCGATCAACTGCGCCTTACCGGCCTGCGGCACGGTGAGGCCATGACCGATAATGTCGATGATCTGGCGCAGTTCACGACTGACCGGATACACCAGCAGCCGCGTCGGGGTTTCTTTGTAGAGCAGCATGTTGCCGCTCTTTTGCAGCTCTGGCGGCTCCAGCTGTAGATGAATCTGTTCACCTTGCGAATGCAGCTGCAGGCTGGCCTTACCCAGCAACAGGTCGATGCGCACATCGGCGCCATCGCCCAAATACAGCGCCGGATGGCCGACCAGGCGTGGCAGCGCCAACTCGGCCGGCAATTCGTAACGCACGCCGCCGTAGTAATCGACCGCCGACTGGATCATGCGGATGGCCTGGCGGTCCTGCTCAAGGAGGAAATCCAGGCGCTCGCCGTCCTCCAGCAAGCGCTTCAAGGCCACGGCGCGACCCTTGCTCCACTGGCCCTTGGCGCTGAGTTTCTGCTCGCGCGGCTCGACCTGGATATGGGCGCCCTGGCCGTTGATCAGCCAGGCCAAACGACTGCTGCTGGCGGCCGTGGCGGCGACATTTTGCGGATTAAGCAACGCCAGGGCGGTCAGCGCATGCTGCCAGGCGGCCTGGCGCTGATAGAGCCGGACCAGCGGCACCAGCCCGGCGCTGGCATACCACTGCGGCGCCTGCCAGGGTTGCCCGGCCTGCTCGGCCAACAAGGCCTCGACCTCGGCGGCCAGCCAGTGATAACCGTCGGCGCTGAGTTGGCGCTGGAAGGCTTCCAGGAGTTTTTGCCAGCCGGGCAAGCGGCCTTCTTCGGCATCGCGCCAGTACACCCCGAGCGCCAGCAGCAGGCCGTCGAAGCCGTTGAATGCCAGGGTGCCGCGCAGCCCCTGATCCTGGCCCTGACTGCTGCCCTGCAACTGCTCGAGCAACATCGACAGGGCCGGATAAGCGCGCCCGTAATGTTCCTTCAAGCCCAGCCCAATCGCCTGTTTAAGCGCCGGGAAGTGCTGCGGATCGCCGCCTGCCAGCAGGGCCAGGCAGTAGAAGCCATGCAACAACGGCGGCAATTCCAGGCTGCGTTTTTTGGTCGGCCGGCGCATGCCGTTCCACGCCTGCAAGGCCGCCAGGGCACTGCTGCTATCGCCGCTGAGCAAGCCCCGGATAAAGGCTCCAGGTACGCCAGCGACCTCCTCAACCAGGCGACTGAACTGCGCCCAATCTCCACGCCACAACGCCTGCAACGTCAGCTGCAAACCCAGCTCGGCCTGTTGCGGAGCGCGTTTGAACAGCGTCAGGGCCACCCGATAGACCTCGGCAGCCGGCTGCAAGCGCCAGTTGAGCTGGTTCAGATAGTCTTGCAACAAGAGGATTTGCACCTCCTGGCCCACGCTGGCGAACACCTGTTTGCCCGCGTCATCACTGAACAACTGCTGGGCCGGTGCCTCTACATTCCAACTGGCCAGGCGCTCAAGGATCTGCCGCAGCTCAAAGGCTTGGCCCTGCAAGATCGCCAGCCACAGACTATGAAGCTGATATTCCTGGGTCTGCACTTCCCAGCCGGCGCGCGGCGCGCCCAAGCTGCTGCGCAACAGGTCCAGCCAGCGGTCTTTGTTGCTGTCGCCACTGAGCTGCTGCAACACCAGGTTGCGGCGTCCCGGCAACAGGCAAATCGGCTGCCCGGAGCCTGCTTCGGACAACCATTGCAGGCGCTGCAAGGGCTCAAGAATTTCGTTCAGTGAGGCGGCATCAAAGGCACGGGCGGCCGACGCGCGCACACCCATCTCGCGCAGGTGACGCACCAGCGCGGTCTTCAGCTGCCCAGGGAAAGACAACGCCAGCACATACAGCAGTGCCTTGTAGTTGTCCGGCAGTACTGCCAGAGCAGAAGGCGCTTGGGGCGCAGGCATGGGTAAGCTCCAGCGTAACGATTCAACCAACAACGGGCGGGCGGCGAGCTCGCGCAAGGCCTGCCCGCAGGCAGGCCGCGAGGTTTCAGCCGTAAGTTTTGTGCGTGTGTTCGGCCAGGGCCACGGCGCGGAACATGGCGCGACGCTTGTTCAGGGTTTCTTCCCACTCCAGCGCCGGCACCGAGTCGGCAACAATGCCGCCACCGGCCTGCACGTGCAGCTCACCGTTCTTGATCACCGCCGTGCGGATCGCAATCGCCGTGTCCATATTGCCGTTCCACGCCAAATAACCCACGGCGCCGCCATAGACACCGCGCTTGACCGGCTCCAGCTCGTCGATGATTTCCATCGCGCGAATCTTCGGCGCGCCGGACAAGGTGCCGGCCGGCAGAATCGCACGCAGCGCGTCCATTGCACTTAGGCCCTGCTTCAGCTGACCGTTGACGTTGGAGACGATGTGCATGACGTTGGAATAGCGCTCGATCACCATCTTCTCGGTGACCTTCACCGAGCCGGTCTCCGACACTCGGCCAGCATCATTGCGGCCCAAATCGATCAGCATCAGGTGCTCGGCAATCTCTTTGGCGTCGGCCAACAGGTCCTGTTCCAGGGCCAGATCGGCTTCCTCGGTAGCACCCCGCGGACGGGTGCCGGCAATCGGCCGCACGGTGACCAGACCGTCCTCTACTCGCACCAGCACTTCCGGCGAGCTGCCCACTACATGGAAGTCGCCGAAGTTGAAGAAGTACATATACGGCGTCGGGTTGAAGCAGCGCAGGGCGCGGTACAGGTCGATGGGCGCCGCCGAGAAATCGATGCTCATGCGCTGCGACGGCACCACCTGCATGCAGTCGCCGGCGAGGATGTATTCCTTGATGGTATCGACGGCGCGCTCGTAGTCCTCACGGCTGAAGCTGGAGCGGAAGGTCGGCTCCGCCGTTTCGCCCAAGGCGCTCAAATCGAGGCCACGGCGCGGGGTAATCGGCTGGCGCAGTTGCTCCATCAGCTCGGCCAGGCGTGCCTGACCGCGCTCGTAAGCATCAGCTTCGCTGGGGTCGGCCAGGACGATGGCGTGCAGCTTGCCAGCCAGGTTGTCGAACACCACCACGGCGTCGGAGACCATCAGCAAAATGTCCGGATTGCCCAGCGGATCGGGGTTCGGGCAGGTCGCCAGTTTCTTCTCGACGTAGCGCACGCAGTCATAGCCGAAGTAGCCCACCAGGCCGCCATTGAAGCGCGGCAAGCCGGCAATCGGCGCAACCTGATAACGCTCTTTGAAGGCCTCGACAAAGGCCAGCGGGTCTTCGCAGTCGTGCTGCTCGATCACCACGTCATCGACGCTCACCGAGACCTTGTGCTCGTAAGCACGCAGCACGGTGCGGCACGGCAGGCCGATGATCGAGTAACGCCCCCACTTCTCGCCGCCCTGCACCGACTCCAGCAAATAGGAGTACGGCGCGTCGGCCAGCTTCAAGTACAGGGACAAGGGGGTGTCGAAATCCGCCAGGGTTTCGATCGCCATAGGGATACGGTTATAGCCGGCAGCGGCTAAACGCAGGAATTCTTCGCGGGTCATAATCAGCCTCGTGGCTTGAGGAGCAAACGGTCAGCAAATAGGCAAACATACCGGCACGCCGGTCAGGTACACGTCAGGCGCGCCAACGCCAGCGGGCCAGGGCCTTGAGGATTTTCATCCCGGACTTGATGAACCAGTGTTTGCGGGGGACCACCACGATTAAATCTCTTGAGCGGGGGGATTGAACGGCATCGGGCAACGGTAGCGCAGCGGCTGTTTCGAAGCAACCGGGCAGCAGCTCGCGCAAATCATCGATCACCAGCGCGGGCGACTCTTCGGCAATCGGCCGACCGTGGTTATAGCCATAACTCATGGCCACGCAAGCGACACCGGCCGCCTTCGAGGCCAACACATCGCTGCGCGAGTCACCCACAAACAACGCTTCGCCTGGGCTGACTCCGGCCATCTGGAGCACATGCAGCAAGGCTGTGGGATCGGGCTTTTGCTGCGGCAAGGTATCGCCGCCGATGATCCAGCGGAAATAGCGGCCGATGCGCAAATCATCCAGCAGCGGACCCACGAAGCGCTCCGGCTTGTTGGTGATCAAGGCCATCTCGATGCCTTGCTGCTTGAGCCACTTCAGGGTTTCCCGCACGCCGGGGTAGATCGCACTCAGGCCATGGCTGTTGGCATAGGCGGCAAGAAACAGGTCGAGAGCGTGCTCGGCATCCGCGTCAGCCACCTGCTCGTGCTGCAGGTCGCCCGCCAAGGCGCGCCGCACCAGCACCCGTGCGCCATTGCCAACCCAGTTGCGCACCTGCTCGCGACCGGCCGGCGGGCGTCCAAGGCTGAGCAGCATTTCATCGACCGCCGCCGCCAGGTCGGGCACCGAATCAACCAGAGTGCCGTCCAAATCGAACATCACCAGGCGTGGCAGGCGACCGGCCAGCAAGCGCTCGAAGCCACTCATCCGCGGGCGAGCGCGAGCTCGGCACGCATCGCGGCGATCACTTCGGCATAGTTCGGGGTATTGAAGATCGCCGAGCCGGCGACAAAGGTATCGGCGCCAGCAGCAGCGATTTCGCGGATGTTCTTGACGTTGACGCCGCCGTCGATCTCCAGACGAATGTCGCGCCCGGAGGCTTCGATCAGAGCCCGCGCCTCGCGCAGCTTGTCGAGGGTGCCAGGGATAAATTTCTGCCCGCCGAAGCCTGGGTTGACGCTCATCAGCAGGATCATGTCGACCTTGTCCATCACGTACTTGAGGCTTTCCAGCGAGGTTGCCGGGTTGAACACCAGGCCGGCCTTGCAGCCACCGTCCTTGATCAGCTGCAGGGAACGGTCGATGTGGCCGCTGGCTTCCGGGTGGAAGGTGATGTAGCTGGCACCAGCCTCGATAAAGTCGCCAATGATGCGATCCACCGGCGAGACCATCAGGTGCACGTCAATCGGCGCGGTGATGCCGTACTTGCGCAGCGCCGTGCACACCATCGGGCCGATGGTCAGGTTGGGGACGTAGTGGTTGTCCATAACATCGAAGTGGACGATGTCGGCGCCAGCGGCGAGAACGTTATCGACTTCCTCGCCGAGGCGGGCGAAGTCGGCGGACAGGATGGACGGAGCAATGGCAAAAGGCTGCATGGCGCACCTCGGGGCAGATTCACGATGGCGCGCATTGTAGCCTGAGTCGTCGCCGCTGGCGGTTGTCCTGTGTCAGCGGCGGGCACGACCTTGGTCGCAGGCGGTTATTCGTGACTGGCCGAGGTACGCATTTTCTCGCTACGACCGCGCAGCCACTCCAGGGTCAGCAGCAGGACAATGGAAAAACCGATCAACAGGGTCGCCGCGGCGGCGATGGTCGGGCTGAGGTTTTCACGGATGCCGCTGAACATCTGCCGTGGCAAGGTGGCTTGCTCGGGGCCGGCGAGGAACAGGGTCACCACCACTTCGTCGAACGAGGTGGCGAAGGCAAACAGCGCACCGGAAATCACCCCCGGCGCAATCAGCGGCAAGGTCACCCGGAAGAACGCGGTCAGCGGCGAAGCACCCAAACTGGCCGCAGCACGCACCAGGTTGTAGTTGAAACCCTGCAGGGTGGCCGACACGGTGATGATCACAAAGGGCACGCCCAGCACGGCGTGCACCAGGATCAGCGCCAGGTAGCTGTTACCCAGGCCCAGCGGAGCAAAGAACAGATAGCTGGACACACCGACGATCACCACCGGCACCACCATCGGCGAAATCACCAGGCTCATCACCAACGCCTTGCCACGGAACTCGCCGCGGGTCAGGCCGATGGCCGCCAGGGTGCCGAACACCATGGCCAGCAGGGTGGCCGCCGGGGCGATGATCATGCTGTTCTGCAGCGAACGCATCCAGTCGGCCGAGCTGAAGAAGTCCTGGTACCAGTGCAGGGAAAAGCCCTGCAGCGGATAGACCAAGAAGCTGCCGGAGTTGAACGACAGCGGCACGATGACCAGCACCGGCAGAATCAGAAACAGCAGCACCAGGCCGCAGAGGATGCGCAGGCTGTAGAACCACACGCGTTCAATCGGGGACATGTAGGGGCTGAGCATGGTTGTTCTCCAGAATTCTTGATCCAACAACGGGGGCAACGCCCCTCTCCCGGCCCTGGGGCCACCCTCGCCCACAGGCGAGGGTCACATCTTTATGTCTCTCCCCCGCTTGTGGAGGAGGGACTGGGAGAGGGGAGCAAGCTGCCGACACGCCCCCTCTCCCGCCCTGCGGTTGGCCTGTCGCGCAGGCCTTTAATTCAACTCAGGCGCAGGCGACTGGCGCCCACCAGCCAGCTGTACACCACGTAGAGCACCAAGGTGGCGAGCAGCAGCAGGCCGCCGAGGGCCGTGGCCATGCCCCAGTTGATGCTGACGTTGGTGTAGAAGGCGACGAAGTAGCTGACCATCTGATCGCCCGGGCTGCCCAGCAGTGCCGGGGTGATGTAGTAACCAATCGCCAGGATGAACACCAGCAGGCAACCGGCGCCGACGCCGGCCAGGGTCTGCGGGAAATACACCCGCCAGAAGCTGGCGAACGGGTGGCAGCCGAGGGAGATGGCGGCACGCATGTAGGTCGGGGAAATGCCCTTCATCACGCTGTAGATCGGCAGGATCATGAACGGCAGCATGATGTGCACCATCGAGATGTACACGCCGGTACGGTTGAACACCAACTCCAGCGGCTGATCGATCAGACCGATCGCCAGCAGCGCGCTGTTGATCAAACCGCCGGACTGCAGCAGCACGATCCAGGCGGCGACCCGCACCAGGATCGAAGTCCAGAACGGCAGCAGCACCAGAATCATCAGCAGGTTGCTCTGCCGCGACGGCAGGTTGGCCAGCAGATAAGCCAACGGGTAAGCCAACAGCAGGCAGATGGCGGTAATCACCAGGCCCATCCAGAAGGTGCGGGCAAAAATATCCAGGTAAATGGCCTGGTCAGGGGTAGCCGCTGCCAGCTCACCGAGATCGTCAATGCGATGGTCCAAGGCAGCCAACAGGTAATAGGGGGTGACGTTAGTGTCGTTGCGGCGGATGACCTGCCAGTAGGCGGGGTCGCCCCAGCGCTCATCGAGGCTTTCCAGCGCATTTTTATAGGAGGCCGGCTCGCTCTTGAAGGGCAGCGCGCGGGCGGTTTTCGACATCAGGCTGCGGTAGCCTGCCAGTTCCATGTTCAGGCGTTTCGACAAGTCACCCAGGGTTTGCTGCTTGCGCGCATCGGCCAGGTCCAGGCTCAGCGCCTGATAAGCCGGTTCGGCAGGCAAGGCTTTGCCATCCCACTGTTGCAGGGCGGCCACGGTGCGCGGCAGGGCGCCGACCACTTCCGGATTGCCCACGCTCTTGACTAGCAGCGCCACAATCGGCACCAGGAAGACCAGCACGAGAAACAGCACCAGCGGCAGGATCAGCGCCTGGGCTTTCAAACGGTTAACCCGCTCGGCACGCGCCAGTCGTTGCTTCAGATTGGGCCCGGTAACCATGGTGAGAGGCTTGGCGACGGCCATAGTGAACTCCGCTAAAAAAGGCCACGCGAACGCGGCCAAAGGGTAACTCCGGGACTCGCCATGAACAGGCGTGAACCCGCAAACTGGGGGAGCGCAACCGCCTTGGCGACGGTTGCGCCGCCCGTCTTACTTGGCAGCCCAGGCGTTGAAGCGCTGTTCCAGCTGCTCGCCGTAGTCAGCCCAGAACACCACGTCCATCGGCACTTGGTTGGCGATGTTTTCCGGGGTGGTCGGCATGTCTGCCAGCATCGACTTGTCCATCAGCGCCACGGCCTTAGTATTGGCCGGACCGTAGGCGATGTTTTCCGAGTACGTCTTCTGCTGCTGCGGCTGGATCGAGTAGGCGATGAACTTCTGCGCAGCGTCCAGATCCTTGGCACCTTTTGGAATGGCCCAGGAATCGAAGTCGTAGATGCCGCCGTTCCACACCACTTTGAGGTTGCTTTCCTTCTGCACGGCAGCGATGCGACCGTTGTAGGCCGAGCTCATCACCACGTCACCGGAGGCCAGGTACTGCGGCGGCTGAGCGCCGGCTTCCCACCACTGAATGCTCGGCTTGAGCTGGTCGAGTTTCTTGAAGGCGCGATCAACACCGGCTGGAGTCGCCAGCACCGTGTAGACCTCTTTCGGCGCCACACCATCGGCCATCAGGGCGAATTCCAGGGTGTACTTGGCACCCTTACGCAGACCACGCTTGCCTGGGAACTTGTTGGTGTCCCAGAAATCAGCCCAGCCGGTAGGCGCGCTTTTCAGCTTGTCGGCGTTGTAAGCCAGTACGGTCGACCAGACGAAGAAGCCCACGCCGCAAGGCTGAATGGCCCCCGGAACGAAGTCGTCAGGGTTGCCGAACTGCGCCGGATCGAGGGTTTCGAACAGGCCTTCGTCACAGCCACGGGCCAGCTCCGGCGACTCGACTTCGACCAGGTGCCAGGACACGCTCTTGGTGTCGACCATGGCTTTGACCTTGGCCATTTCACCGTTGTATTCGCCGGCAATCACCTTGCCGTGACCGGCCGCTTCCCACGGGCTGTAGAAGGCTTTGACCTGGGCGTTTTTGTTCGCGCCACCAAAGGACACCACAGTCAGGTCGGCCGCCATGCTGGAGGCGGCGAACGCCATGCCCAGGGTCAGCGCAGTGAGCTTGAGAGAGTTGTTCATTGTTGTTGTCTCCACTGGATTGATAACGGATCGATCACACAGCATCGAGTAACGGGTCGAGCGCGCGCACGTGCTCCACTTGCCAGCCGAGGGGCACCACGTCGCCCACCGCGAGTGCCGGATCAAGCTCGGCAATCGGTTGTTTGACGAAGAAATCGGCCTTGCCACAAACCTCCAGGCGCACACGCACGTGGTCGCCCAGATAGATGAATTCCTCCACGCGGCCGCTGAAGCGGTTGGCGCAGCTTTCGCTGGCCGCGTTCAAGCGGATGCGCTCCGGGCGGATCGACAGGGTCACCGGACCACCGACCGCGCCGACATTCACCGCCAGCGCCTCGACCTTCTCGCCACGGCTCAGCTCGACCACGCAACGCTCGCCGCTACGGCTGAGCAGGCGCCCGCTGAGACGGTTGTTCTCACCAATAAAATTGGCCACGAAGGTGTTCTTCGGCTCTTCATACAAGCAGCGCGGTGGTGCGATCTGCTGGATCTCGCCCTGATGGAATACCGCCACCCGGTCGGACATGGTCAGGGCTTCGCCCTGGTCGTGGGTCACGTACACCACGGTCACGCCGAGGCGCTGGTGGATGTGCTTGATCTCCATCTGCATGTGTTCGCGCAGCTGTTTGTCCAGCGCGCCCAACGGCTCATCCATCAGCACCAGCTGCGGCTCAAACACCAGGGCGCGGGCCAGGGCCACACGCTGCTGCTGACCACCAGAGAGTTGGCCGGGATAGCGATTGCGGAACTTGTCGAGCTGCACCATGGACAGTGCGCGTTTGACCCGCTCGCTGCTGTCGGTCTTGTTCATGCCGCGCACCGACAACGGAAACGCCAAGTTCTCGGCCACGGTCATGTGCGGAAACAGGGCGTAGTTCTGGAACACCATGCCGATGTCGCGCTTGTGCGGCGGCACGTTATTGATCGCCTTGCCGGCCAGGAGAATCTCCCCAGCGGTGGGCGTCTCGAAGCCGGCCAGCATCATCAGGCTGGTGGTCTTGCCCGAGCCGGACGGCCCCAGCAAGGTGAGGAATTCGCCTTTGCGAATATCCAGGTTGAGGTCTTTGACGATGAGGTTCTCGCCGTCGTAGCTCTTCTGCACGCCACGAAAGCTGACCAGTACATCGTTCGCTTGCGTATCGACCATAACCGCACCTTTTGTCTTGTTGTCTGTCGTGACTTAAGACTAGGGCGGCAACGCGGCAGCGCAAATCGGTGGGTATGAGAGATTGCTATAAGAACAGCGGACGACTGCGGGTAGGGATTGCCCTACAAGACGAGCACAACTTCAATCGCCATTGAAGCTGGCAAGCAGCGCATTCCGCTTGCCAGCCCTTGCGCACACGGCAAGTCCGTAGGATGGGTTGAGCGCAGCGATACCCATCGCAAAGCCATGATGGGTTACGCCGCTGCGCGGCTAACCCATCCTACAACTGCACCCACCCAACCTACACGAGGCGTCAGAGCAGTTTGTGCTCCATGGCGTAGCGCACCAGATCGGCCATCGAGCTGACGTTCATCTTCTGCATCAGGCGCGCCTTGTGGGTGCTGATGGTCTTGTTGCTGAGCGCCAGTTGCTGGGCAATGTCGTTGACGCTGGCGCCCTGCACCAGGCGCTCGAACACCGAGAACTCGCGCTCGGACAACAACGCATGGGCCGGCCGCGCATCGGTCAGCCCGACCTCGAAGACCATGCGGTCGGCCAGTTCCGGATCGATATAGCGCCCACCGCCGGCGACCTTGCGAATCGCCAGCAACAGCAGCGCCGGATCGCTGTCCTTGGTGGCATAACCGGCGGCACCGACCTTGAGGGCACGGGCGGCCATCTGCGCCTCATCGTGCATGGACAACACCAGGATGGCCGGCGGATTGTTCAGTGCGCGAATCCGCGGGATGGCCTCCAGGCCATTCACTCCGGGCATCGAGATATCCAGCAGCACCACATCGCAAGGCAGGTGACGTAGGGTCTCAAGTAATTGCTCACCGTTGCAGGCCTCGCCCACCACTTGCAGGTCCTTGGCCAGGCCGATGAGCTGCTTGATGCCCTCGCGGACGATGGTGTGGTCTTCCGCCACCAGTACTCGAATCACGCTGCTGCCTCCATATTCATTCCAGGCCTATTCCAGGGGGATGCGCACGCTGAGGGTGGTGCCCTCGCCCAGGCGACTGTCCAGCTGCAACTCACCGCCGAGCATCAACACCCGTTCGCGCATACCGACCAAACCAAAGGAGCTGGGTCGGCCCGTGGGGGCGACAAAACCGCAGCCATCGTCGCTGATGGTCAGGCACAGCCAGCCGGCGTCCAGGGTTAGGTTAAGCTCAACAGTATGCGCCTGGGCGTGGCGCAGCACATTGGTTAGCGCCTCCTGGAGAATCCGAAACAGACCGATCGCTTTGTCGTCCGCCAGGGCCGGCAGATTGTCTGGCACCTGCACCAGACAAGGGATTTGCGTGCGCGCCTCGAAGCGCTGGGCCTGCCATTCGATCGCCGAGCTGATGCCGGCATCGAGAATCGGCGGGCGCAGGGCGGTGGCCACATCACGGACCAGTTGGAACAGGTTGGCGATCAGCCGCTTCATGCTGTTCAGGCGCTCCTGCAAGCCGGCATCCAGCTCACCGAAGGCCAGTTCGCACATCGAGGTTTCCAGCTTGAGCACGGTCAGCACCTGGCCCAGTTCGTCATGCACTTCACGAGCAATACGGGCTTTTTCTTCTTCGCGCACGCTTTCCAGATGCGCCGACAATTCGCGCAGCTGACCGCGTGATTCGCTCAGTGCCAGCTCGATACGCTTACTCTCGCTGATGTCCCAGACGATCCCGTCCCAGACCACCAGGCCGTCTTCCAGGCGCCGGGCGATGGCTTTGATATCAGCCCAGCGCTGCTCGCCCTCGCGGGTCAGGATGCGCCCCTGCCAATGCCAATCGCGGTCCGCCTCGAGTGCCGCCGCCTGGCTCTGGTTGTAACCGTCCAGGTCCTGCGTATGCACCAGGCTGCGAATCCCCCGCCCCGGCAGCAGCAAGGTGCTGGCCGGATAGCCGACCAACTGCTCGCTGCCCTCACTGATAAAGGCAAAGTCCACCGGCGCGTCCAGCTGCGCCCGTTCCAGACGGAACACCAGGCCCGGCACGTTGGCGGCGATGCCCTGCAGGCGCGCCTCGCTTTCCTGCAAGGCGGCCAGGGCACGGCGGCGCTCAGTGACATCGGTAAGGTAAACCACCAGGTATTCGGCCTGGCGAAAGCGCAGAAAGCTCAGCGATACATCGGCCGGCAAGGTGCTGCCATCGGCGCGCAGGCAGTTGCTCTCGAAGCTCAACGGCTCTTCACCACCGCTGCGCACGCGCTTCCACAGGGCCAGCCAACGGTCCATCTGCAAGCTCGGTTCGATCTCGATCAGCGGCCGCGCCAGCAAACCACCGGCGCCATAGCCAAGCATCTGTTCGGCAGCGCGATTGGCATAGCCGATATGGCTGTCCCAGTTGACCCAGAGGATGCCGACCGTGCTCTGGTCGATGGAAAATTGCGTCAGGCGCAGCGCCTGCTCGGCCGCCTCGCGCGCCTCGATGGCCTGGCGCGCCTCCAGCAAGCCACGCTCCAGCAGCGTGCGTTGCCGACGCAGGGCAAACAGGATGGCCAAGGCCGCCAGCAGCAGCACCGCCAGCAAGCCACTGAGGTTCTGCCAGAACCCTGGCGACTCGCTCAGGCGCGGGTATTTGAGCTGCAGCCAGCGCCCACGCAACTGGTCCAGCTGCTTGGGTGACAGGCTGCGCAGGGCACTGTCGATCAACCCCGAGAGCTGCGGCCAATCGCGCCGCGAGGCCACCCGCAACAACTGCGGCAGACCGATATCGGCCACCACTGCCAGCTCGGCAAACTCGCTTTCCCGGGCCAGACGGCTGAACTGCGCCTCGTCGATCACCGCATAACGCACCTGCTGGCTGAGCACCTGGCGCAGGGCCTGGCGCTCGCCGCTGACGCCTTGCAGGCTGAGGTTCAGATAGGTGCCGCGCAGGTAATCGGCCACCACGCTGGGCATGCGCACGGCCACCGGTTCAATGGGGCTGAGCTGTTCCAGTTCCACCGCCGTACCGCCATTGCGCGCGCCCACCAACAATTGCGGCACGCGCATATAGGGGTCGGAATACAGCCACAGGCGCAAGCCCGCTGGGGTCTGACTGAGGCCGGGAGCCAGATCGACCAGGCCTTTACGCACCGCCGTTTCCAGTGCTGCCTGATCAGCGTACTGCTGCCACACCAGTTCCACTTGCAGGGCGCTGGCCAGCCAGGTCATCAGTTCGACATTAAGCCCGGATAGCTGCTGTAGGCGCCGGTCAAACTGCACAAACGGCGCCTGCAAAACCACCCCGACTCGCAACTGCCGATGCTGATCCAGCCAAGCGCGCTGCGCGCTGTCCAGCGCCAGCGGCTCGATCGCCGCAGCGTAGGCGGGCGCCAACAGCGCCGAGCACGCCAACAGGCCGATCACCAGCAAACTTCGAATCATGCCGAGCACAACATGCCGCTCCCGATCTGCAGATTGAAAAGACCATCAACCCTGAATACTTCTGACTTATCCGGCAGGCCGCCAACAGACGCAAGCGGCGCCTGACAAATCACGGCCCAGCTATTAGGCTGAACAGATTACTCCCGGCCTGGACTGCTCTGATGTCTCGCACACTTGCTTCGACACTTTCACTCTGCTGCCTGACCCTGCTGCTGCCCTGCGCCGCCCCTGTCTGGGCGGAAGAACCAGCGCCAGCGCCGCCACCCGCTGACGCCGCCGCGGAGGCACCTGCAGAAGCCTCTGCCGAGACACCAGCAGCGCCACCCACCGAGCACGTCGCCGTGCCCGAGCGCAGCGAGAACGAAGCCCAAGCCCTGCAACAGCAATTACCCAACGCTGAGCAACAGCAACTGACGACCAACGATGGCAACTTTCTCGCCCTGTGGAAGCCGGCCAATGCGGCCGAGGCCAGCGGCGTGGTGATCCTGATTCCGGGCGACAGCGAAAGCGCCGACTGGCCCCAGGCCATCGGCCCGCTGCGCAATAAACTGCCCGATGTCGGCTGGAGCAGCCTCAGCCTGACCCTGCCCGACCCCCATGACCAGGCCCCCCAGGTCGCGCCTGCGCCAGCACCTAGCGCAACCGCCGAAGCCGATCCAGCAGCACCCGCCAGCGAGCCTGCCGATGCGCCGGCGCCAAGCGAAACACCAGCAGCTGCGACCCAGGCTATCCCCGCCCCTGAAGCCGGCCCTCTGACCCAGGCCACGCCAGAGCAGCACGCCGAGCGCGTGCTGGCCCGTATTCAGGCGGCCGTGGCGTTTGCCCAGAGCCAAAAAGCCAAGCGCATCGTCCTGCTCGGCCATGGTTCTGGCGGCTACTGGGCAGCCCGCTACCTGGGCAACAGCCCGAGCCCCGAGGTGCAAAATCTGCTTCTGGTGGCGGCCCAGGTACCGGAAGGCTTCAGCCCGCCACTGGAGGAGCTGGTGCCCGCCCTGAAGCTGGCAGTCGGGGATTTCTACTACAAGGACCAGCCGGCCGACCGCACCGCCGCGCTGAAGCGCCAACAAGCCAGCAAGCGCCAGGCCCAGCCGGCCTATGTGCAGGTGGCAATGAAGGCCTTGCCGGGCAATCCGGCCACCGAGCAGGAGCAATTGTTCCGCCGTATTCGTGGCTGGCTCAGCCTCGACGTCAAAGCCCCCGCCGCCCAATAAGCCTGCTAACGCAGGCTGCGACGCTGACGCAGCAGGGCATAGGCGCGGTGCAGTTCACTGGTAATTTCCGTGGCCTCACGCAGGCGCGCGGCGCCGGCACCCGCGCCGGCCAGTTTGTCCGGGTGATGACGACTGAGCAGGCGCCGGTAAGCCTGCTTAATTTGCGCGGGGCTGGCTTCGCTGCTGACACCGAGCAGACGCAAGGCTTCCAGCTCGGCATCGGCACTGCGCACCACACCACTCGCACGGCGGACATAAGGCGCCTCCAGCGCCAGCACCGCCGTGCGGCGCCAGCCCAGCCATTGGCCCCAGGCAAGAATTAACTCGCGGGCGGGCGGCGGCACCTGCCCCTCGGCCCAGACCAGGCGCCAGCAGGCACACAGCAAGCCTTCCGCTGCCACATTCTGCCCACGCAATGGCTGCAATGAGCGGCGCAGATCATCCGCCAGCGTCTTGCCACGATTAAAGGCCTCGACAGCGCGCTGCTGCGCCGGCCCATCCAACTGCATCCGGCGCATTTCCTCACGGGCCTGCTGGATATGCGCGGGGCGCACGGCGCCGCCGCTCTTGGCCAAGCGCCCGAGCAGGACAAACAACAGCTCCTGCTCACCCAGCACCGGCTTGCCGCCCATGCGCAGGCGCAAGTCGGCCCAGGAGCGCAGCTGCAGGCGACGATCCAGCACCTGCCCAAGCAACCCGCCGAGCAAGGCGCCAGGAATGCTGGCCAGCAACAACCCGGCCAGCGCCCCGAGCAGCGTTAGCGGCCAGAACACCCTAGCCACGCTCCGCAAGCAACTGCTCGACTTCGGCCAGGCGCTCATGGGTGCCGACATCCACCCAGCGACCGCCGTAGCACTCACCACTGACCTGGCCGGCGGCCATGGCCTGACGCAAGAGCGGCGCCAGCTTGAAGGCGCCATCCGTGCAACCGGCAAATAGCCGCGGACTGAGCAGCGCCAGGCCGCTGTAGGTCAGGCTCGGCTGCCCAGCGCTGGGGATCAGCACCTGGCCATCCTGCAGGGCAAAATCGCCTTGCAGGTGATGCGCGGGGTTATCCACCAGCACCAGATGGGCCAGCCCATCCAGACTGCACGGCAAATTATCAAAGCGGTAATCCGTCCAGATATCGCCATTGACCAACAGAAACGGCTCGGCGCCCAGCAGCGGCAGGGCACGAAAAATACCGCCGCCGGTTTCCAGCGGCTCGTGCTCTGCCGAATAGCGGATCTGCACGCCAAAGCGCGCGCCGTCACCCAGATGGTCCTCAATCTGCTGGCCGAGCCAGGCGTGGTTGATCACTACGTCGCAGATCCCGGCCGCCGCCAGGGCACGCAGGTGATACTCGATCAAGGGCACGCCGGCCACTGGCACCAGCGGCTTGGGCGTATGCAGGGTCAAAGGGCGTAGACGCTCGCCTTTGCCGGCCGCCAGGATCATCGCCTTCATGCCGGCACATCCGCCGCCTGCGGCAGGCTAGCCAGCAGTTCGCCCAGTTCGGCCAGCTCCGGTCGGCGCGCCAGCACCTCGTGGATATAGGCAAAGAAGCGCGGTACATCGCCGAGGTACTTGGGCTTGCCGTCACGATGGCAAATCCGCGCGAAGATGCCGATAACCTTGAGGTGGCGCTGCACGCCCATCAGATCGCTGGCGCGCAGGAAGTCCTCCAGCTGCGCCTGCACCGGGATGCCGGCAGCCTGGGCCTGCTGCCAATACTGTTCGAGCCAGCCGCGCACGCGCTCGGGCGGCCAGCTGAGGAAGGCGTCCTTGAACAGGCAGGTCACGTCATAGGTCACCGGACCGTAGACCGCGTCCTGAAAATCCAGCACGCCTGGATTGGGGCTGCTGAGCATCAGGTTGCGCGGCATATAGTCACGGTGCACCAGCACCTGGGGCTGTGCCAGGGCGCTATCGATCAACACGCTGCAGATCCGCTGCCAGGCGGCCGCCTGCTCGGCATTCAGATTCAGTTGTAGGTGCTTGGCCAGGTACCAGTCGGGAAACAACTGCAGCTCGCGACGCAGCAGAGCGTCGTCATACACCGGCAAACCATCGCTCAGGGGCAATTGCTGGAACTGCAGCAAGGCGTTCAAGGCAGCGGCGAACAGCTCATCGGCGTTCTCCGCGGTAATCACGTCCAAGTAGGTGTGCCGGCCCAGATCGGGCAGCAGCAGGAAGCCTTGTGCCAGGTCGGCGGCAAGAATCTGCGGCACATGCACATCGGCCTGGGCCAGCAGCCCGGCGATCTTGACGAAGGGCGCGCAGTCTTCCTGGGGCGGCGGCGCATCCATCACGATCAACGTGCGCCCGCCGCCTTCCCAGCGAAAATAGCGGCGAAAGCTGGCGTCACTGCTGGCGCTGGTGAGGCTGGCCGACGGCACGACGCCCCAGCCTTGGCGAGCAAACAGGGCGGGCAACTGCAGGTCCAGCCAGTGGCGCAGCTGGGTCAAACGTAGATCTTCATCAGGCATTGCAAGGGTCTCCGACGGCGCTAGCCGTTGCGCGGGTCATGCTTTATTATCCAGCATCTTTTTCAGCCCATCGAGAGGCATGCAGCTTCCTGCATGTTGATGGCGCGCAGGAAGCCCGGAAAACAAGATGGCAGTAAAATCCCCCGCGTTCCGCAAAAAATTTCCATTGCTGGTGACTGGCAGCCTGTTGGCGATGCAGCCATTGGCCGTGCCTTTCGCTGTGGCCGCCGAGCAGTTTGATTGCCAGGTGTCCGCCTCCGGCGGCTGGGCCTGCGCCCCGAAAAACGCCGCGGCCAAGCTGCCACCACGGCCGGCCCACAGCGCCACCGCCATTAGTGCCGTGGCCGCCGACGGCACCAGCGACACCCGCGCACCGGCAACCGCACTGGTCACCGACAGCCAAGGCAAAGGCCTGAGCTCGCGCAGCGCCGACTATAGCCATCTCGATTGGGTGCCGCGCGACAAACTCAGCGCCGCCCAACTGGCCGAAGCCGGGCCGTACTGCGCCGGCGCCTATATCGAGCCAACGCGCCCGGGCATGAACGACGACACGCCGCTGAACGACGCGCCGATGTTCGTCTCGGCCAAAGCCTCGCGCTTTGAGCAGGAGCAGCAAGTCGCCACCCTCGCCGGTGATGTGGTGCTGCGCCAGGCCGGTCTGCAGGTTGAAGCTGACGAAGCCAGCCTGTACCAGACCGAAAACCGTGGCGAGCTGGTCGGCAATGTACGCCTGCGCGACAAGGGTGCCCTAGTAGTCGGCGACCGTGCCGAGCTGCAACTGGACACCGGTGCGGCGAAAATCGACAACGCCGAATACGTCATGCACCAAGGCCATGTGCGCGGCAACGCGCTGTATGCCAAGCGCCAGGAAGACGCCATCATCCGTCTCAAGGACGGTACTTACACCCGTTGCGAACCTGGCAACAACGCTTGGCACCTGAAGGGCAACAACATCAAGCTGAACCCGCTCACCGGTTTCGGCACCGCCACCAACGTCACCCTGCGGGTCAAAGACATACCGGTGTTCTACACCCCGTATATCTACTTCCCGATCGATGACCGTCGTCAGTCCGGCTTCCTCGCGCCGAGCATCAGCTCGTCCAGCGACAACGGCATGACCCTGCAGACGCCTTACTACTTCAACCTGGCGCCCAACTACGATGCCACCCTCTATCCGACCTATATGGCCGATCGTGGGTTGCTGCTGGAAGGCGAAGGTCGCTACCTGACCAAGAGCAGCGAAGGTCAGATCGGCGCAGCCATCCTCAACGATGAAAATGACGACCGCAAACTGCAGTCCGAATATGAAGACACCCGCTGGATGTACAGCTGGCAGCACAAAGGCGGCCTGGACTCGCGCCTGTTGAGCGAAGTGGACTTCACCGACATCAGCGATCCCTACTACTTCCAGGACCTGGACACCGACCTGGGCATCGACACGCCCAGCTTCGTTAACCAGCAAGGCGCTTTGACCTGGCGCGGCGACAGCTACACCGCACGCCTGAATGCCCACGCCTATGAAATGGCCATGGTTACCGAGATCACCCCGTACAACCGCCTGCCACAGATCACCCTGGATGGCGTAGTACCGGTTGAGGCTGGCGGCCTGAAAATGACTTACGCCAGTGAATTGGTGCGCTTCGACCGCGACCTGCGCAAAGGCTACTTCACCGACGAAGACGGCAACACCGGCACCGACGCCCAGCGCTGGTATGACGACCGCATCAGCGGCCTGGCTCGCGCCAACGGTGATCGCGCCCACGTCGCGCCCGGCCTGAGCCTGCCAATGAGCAACAGCTACGGCTACGTCACTCCGTCGCTCAAATACCTGTATACCGATTATGACCTAAGCCTGGATAGCCGTGGCAAAAGCCAGCTGACCAGCCAGGGCACTACTTTCGAAGACGCCCCGGATCGCGGCGTAGCCGTGTCCAGCGTCGACAGCGGCCTGTACTTCGACCGCAACACCCAGCTGTTCGGCAAAGACTACCGGCAGACCCTGGAGCCGCGCCTGTTCTACCTCTATGTACCGGAAGAGGAACAGGACGACATCCCGATCTTTGACAGTGGTGAGAGCCGCTTCAACTATGGCTCGCTGTTTCGCGAAAACCGCTTCAGCGGCCGCGATCGGGTGGGTGACGAGAACAAGCTGTCGCTCGGCGTAACCAACCGCTGGATCGAGCCTAACGGCTTCGAACGGCAGACCTTCAGCATCGGCCAGGCGGCGTACTTTGCCGACCGTAAAGTGCAGATGCCGGGTATCGATTACCGCGACCGTGCAGACGCCACCACCTCGCAGTCGCCTTATGCGCTGGAATATCTTTATCGTTTCAACCGCGACTGGCGTCTGTCGTCCGACTTCAACTGGGACGAGAGCACCCACAGCACCCGTTCGGGCAGCGCGATGTTCCACTACCAACCGCAGGACAACCTCAACAAGGTGGTCAACCTCGGTTATCGCTACAGCAACGACACCGTGGTCTACGACCCGGAGAGTGGCACCTGGCAGCAGGGCGGCGACTACGGCAGTCCGGGCGACAGCAACTACATCAAGGACTACTACAAAGTCAGTCAGCACGATTTCTCCACCATCTGGCCGCTGGTGCCACAGTGGAGCGTCATTGCCCGCTGGCAGCATGACTACAACCGCAACCGCACCCTGGAAGCCTTTGGTGGCTTCGAGTACGACAGTTGCTGCTGGAAACTGCGCCTGATCAATCGCTACTGGGTCGACAATAACGAAGTCAGCCTGTCCCCTTCCCAGAACGAGCAAGGCGACCACGGGATTTTCCTGCAGATCGTGCTCAAAGGCCTCGGCGGTGTCGTAGGCAACAAGACTGGGACTTTCCTCGACCAAGGCATTCAAGGTTATCGTGAACGTGAAGACCAAGCTTTCTGATTGTCTGCGCCCGCTGTTGCTGGGCGCAGTGTTTCTCGGTACCTCGGTACACGCCGACGTACAGCCCCTCGACCGCGTAGTGGCCATCGTTGATACCGACGTGGTCATGCAAAGCCAGCTGGATCAACGCGTACGTGAAGTGCAGCAGACCATCGCCAAGCGCGGCGACAGCCTGCCGCCTGAGCATGTTCTGAGCCAGCAGGTGCTTGAGCGCCTGATCATCGAGAACATCCAGCTGCAGATCGGCGACCGCTCCGGCATCCGCATCACTGACGAAGAGCTCAACCAAGCCGTCGGCACTATTGCCCAGCGTAACAACCTGAGTCTGGAGCAGTTCCGCGCCGCCCTGGAGCGTGACGGCCTGTCCTATGAGGACGCCCGCGAGCAGATCCGTCGAGAAATGATCATCAGCCGTGTGCGTCAGCGTCGGGTGGCCGAACGTATCCAGGTCAGCGACCAGGAAGTGGAAAACTTCCTCGCTTCAGAGAGCGGCAAGATGCAGTTGTCGGTCGAGTATCGCCTGGCGAATATTCTAATTCGCGTACCCGACGCAGCCTCCGCCGACGAAATCCAGGCCGCTGATCGCCGAGCCCAAGAGCTTTATCAGCAACTGCAACAAGGCGCCGACTTTGCCCAGCTAGCGATCGCCAGTTCGGCCAGCGAGACTGCTCTCGAGGGCGGCAACATGGGCTGGCGTAAAGCGGCCCAGCTGCCGACACCATTCGACTCGATGATCGGCGCCCTGAGCGTTGGCGAAACCACTGAGCCCGTGCGCACTCCTGGCGGCTTTATCCTGATCAAACTGCTGGAAAAACGCGGCGGCGAGAGCCAGGTGCGCGACGAAGTGCATGTGCGTCACGTACTGATCAAACCCAGCGAAATTCGCAGTGAAGCCGAGACCAAGCGTCTGGCCGAGCGCGTTTATGAGCGCATCATGGCCGGCGAAGACTTCGCCGAACTGGCGAAAGACTTCTCGGAAGATCCAGGTTCAGCCCTCAATGGCGGCGACCTCAACTGGATCGACCCGAATGCTCTGGTGCCGGAATTCCGCGCAGTGATGGCGCAAACCGAAAGCGGTGAAGTGTCCAAGCCGTTCAAGAGCGCCTTCGGCTGGCACGTTCTGCAGGTCATGGGCCGCCGCGCCACTGACGGCAGCGAGCAGTTCCGCAAGCAGCAAGCCCTCAGTGTCCTGCGTAACCGCAAATACGAAGACGAGTTGCAAGCCTGGCTGCGCCAGATCCGCGACGAGGCCTACGTAGAAAGCAAGCTGTGAGCCTGCCTCGCTTTGTCGTTACGCCCGGCGAGCCCGCCGGCATTGGTCCCGACCTGTGCCTGCTGCTCGCCGCGCAAGCCCAGCCTTACCCACTGATCGCCATCGCCAGCCAGCCCTTGCTGGCGGCGCGGGCAAGCCAGTTGCAACTGACAGTGCAGTTAATCCCGGTCGAGCCTGGCCACTGGCCGGAGCAACCGGCGGCTGCAGGTAGCCTGTACGTCTGGGACACGCCACTGAGCGCTCCCGTGGTGGCCGGCCAGCTGGACCCCGCCAACGCCGCTTATGTACTGGAAACCTTGCACCGCGCGGGTTCCGGCTGCATCAACGGCGACTTTGCCGGGATGATCACCGCGCCGGTACACAAAGGCGTGATCAACCAGGCTGGCATCCCCTTCTCCGGCCACACCGAATACCTGGCCGAGCTGACCCACACCGAACAGGTGGTGATGATGCTCGCCACCCATGGTCTGCGGGTTGCGCTGGTGACCACCCACCTGCCACTGCGCGATGTCGCTGATGCCATCACGCCTGAGCGCCTCGAACGGGTCACCCGCATCCTACATGCCGACTTGGTCAACAAGTTCGGCATTGCCGCGCCGCGTATCCTGGTCTGCGGCCTCAACCCCCATGCCGGCGAAAGCGGACACATGGGCCGCGAGGAAATCGACATCATCGAGCCGTGCCTGGCACGCCTGCGTGACGACAGCTTGAACCTGATCGGCCCGCTGCCCGCCGACACCTTGTTCACCCCCAAGCACCTGGAGCACTGCGATGCGGTGCTGGCCATGTACCACGATCAAGGCCTGCCCGTGCTCAAGTACAAAGGCTTCGGCGCGGCGGTGAACATCACCCTCGGCCTGCCGATTATCCGCACCTCGGTCGACCACGGCACCGCTCTGGACCTGGCCGGCAGCGGTAAAGTCGACACCGGCAGCCTGCAGGTCGCGCTGCAAACCGCCTACCAGATGGCCGTGCACGGCTAGGGTCTGTTCCCGCTTCATTCGCTCGCAATGAAACGGGAGCAGACCTAAGCGCAAACACCGAACGGTGCGGCTTTACTGTTAAACTGCCGCCCTTTTGCATTCGCTCAAGCGTATTGCTTGGGGCCCGGAGCCGCGTCCATGACCGAGAATTACCAACACCGCGCGCGCAAGCGCTTCGGCCAGAACTTCCTGCACGACGCAGGGGTGATTCACCGCATCCTGCGCGGCATCCACGCCCGTCCGGGCGAGCGCCTGCTGGAAATCGGTCCAGGTCAGGGTGCGCTTACCGAAGGCCTGCTCAACAGCGGTGCACAGTTGGATGTGATCGAACTGGACCACGATCTGGTGCCGATTCTGCGTGCAAAGTTCGGCAGCAACCCGGCCTTCAACCTGCACCAGGGCGATGCCCTGAAGTTCGACTTCAACAGCCTCAACCCGGAACCGCGCAGCCTGCGCGTGGTCGGCAACCTGCCGTACAACATCTCGACCCCGCTGATATTCCATCTACTGGCTAATGCCGGGGTGATCCGCGACATGCACTTTATGCTGCAAAAGGAAGTGGTCGAGCGCCTGGCTGCCACACCTGGTGGTGGTGACTGGGGCCGCCTGTCGATCATGGTGCAGTACCACTGCCGCGTGGAGCACCTGTTCAACGTCGGCCCGGGCGCCTTTAATCCGCCGCCAAAAGTCGACTCCGCCATCGTCCGTCTAACCCCCCACGACGTGCTGCCGCACCCGGCCAAGGACCATCGCCTGCTTGAACGGGTAGTCCGCGAAGCCTTCAACCAACGGCGTAAAACCTTGCGCAACACCCTCAAGGCCCTGCTCAGCACAGCTGAAATCGAAGCCGCCGGCGTCGATGGCAGCCTGCGCCCGGAACAGCTCGACCTGGCCGCCTTCGTGCGCCTGGCCGACCAGCTCAGCCTGCAGCCGAGCCCGCAGACAAGCGCCGACTAAGGCCCTAGACTCAAATTTTGGCCGCACCCGCCTGGCGGGCTGCGGTCCAGCGCCAGGCCCATCCGGCTCCGACCCTATTCAGCAGAGCCCTGCCCATGCCCAAACCCGCCCAACAAATCGACGTCAGCGTCACCTCGCGCTTTCTCCCGGAACAGTCGCAACCGGAACAGAACCGCTATGCCTTCGCCTACACGGTCACCCTAAACAACAGCGGCCAACTGGCAGCCAAGTTGCTGAGCCGCCACTGGGTGATTACCGACGGCGATGGCCATGTGCAGGAAGTCCGCGGCCCCGGTGTCGTCGGCCAGCAGCCGCGGCTCGAGCCCGGCGAGCAGTACAGCTACAGCAGCGGCACCCTGATGACCACCCGCGTGGGCTTTATGCAAGGCAGCTACCAGATGCAGACCGATGACGGTGCCACCTTCGACGCGCCCATCGCCCCCTTCCGCCTGGTGGTCCCGGGAGCGCTGCACTGATATGACCGTCTACGCCGTCGGCGACCTGCAAGGCTGCCTGCAACCGCTGCAATGCCTGCTTAAGGAAGTGGCCTTCGACCCCACTAAGGATCGTCTGTGGCTGGTCGGCGACCTGGTCAACCGTGGCCCGCAGTCGCTGGAAACCCTGCGTTTTCTCTACGCCATGCGCGACTCTCTGACCTGCGTGCTGGGCAATCACGATTTGCACCTACTGGCCGTGGCGCACAACCGTGAGCGCCTGAAAAAGGGCGACACTTTGCAGGAAATTCTCGATGCTCCCGATCGCGACGACCTGCTCAACTGGCTGCGCCAGCAAAAACTCCTGCACTACGACGCCGAGCGCGACACACTGCTGGTGCATGCCGGCATTCCACCGCAGTGGACCCTGAGCAAAGCCCTCAAACGCGCGGCAGAAGTGGAAGACGCACTGCGCGACGATACGCGCCTGTCGCTGTTCCTCGACGGCATGTACGGCAATCAGCCGAACCGCTGGGACAAGGACCTGCAAGGCATCGCCCGCCTGCGGGTGATCACCAATTACCTGACCCGCATGCGCTTTTGCAGCGCCGATGGCAGCCTCGACCTGAAGAGCAAGGAAGGCGTCGACAGCGCCCCCGCCGGTTTCGCCCCCTGGTTCAGCTACGAGAATCGCAAGACCCGCAGCCACAAGATCATTTTCGGTCACTGGGCAGCCCTCGAAGGGCGCTGCACCCAGCCCAACCTGTTCGCCCTCGACAGCGGTTGCGTGTGGGGCGGCGCCATGACTCTGCTGAACCTCGACAGCGGCGCCAAACACCTGTGCCACTGCCACGAACAGCGGCGCCCTGCCGCACCCACCACAACACCCCATGAACAACCCCGCAGCGAGGCAAGCCCATGACTGACTTCAAACGCATCGCCCCAGCCCAGGCCCAAGCCCTGCGCGCCCAGGGTGGCGTAGTGGTCGATATCCGTGACCCACAAAGCTTCGCCATGGGCCATATCAGCGGCTCTCAGCATCTGGACAACCACTCCCTGCACGACTTTATCGCCAAGGCCGACCTTGACCAGCCGCTGGTGGTGGTCTGCTACCACGGCAACTCCAGCCAAAGCGCCGCTGCCTACCTGGTCGGCCAAGGCTTTGCCGAGGTCTACAGCCTCGACGGTGGCATCGAGCTATGGCGCAGCACCTACCCTGCCGAGGTTAGTCAAAGCTCCGCCGAATAAAAATATTTCCCCGCCCAGCCCACCGCCGCCGCGCCCTGCACCGACAAATCGGCAGACGGGCGGCGCGCCAGCCCTTGACCTCGCCGATTCCGAACTATTCTTTGCCATAGGCCCTGCTTGATCAGAACGAGCTGCCCACAGCTCATGGCCATGGATGAGATCTTTTGGTGTCCCGGGGGATTCACGTCAGCTGCGTGGCAACCACTGCACGACTGGTCCCATGGCGACTCCGAGCCCCAGCGAGGTGACGTCATGACTATTTTCAGCCACTTCCAGAACCGCTTCGAGGCCACCCGCCAGGAGGAGTACTCCCTGCAGGAGTACCTTGACCTGTGCAAACAGGATCGCAGCGCCTACGCCACCGCCGCCGAGCGCCTGCTGATGGCCATTGGCGAGCCGCAACTGGTGGACACCACCAGCAACTCGCGGCTGTCGCGGATCTTCTCCAACAAGGTGATCCGCCGCTATCCGGCCTTCGCCGACTTCCATGGCATGGAAGAGTGCATCGACCAGATCGTCGCCTATTTCCGCCACGCCGCCCAAGGCCTGGAAGAGAAGAAACAGATCCTCTACCTGCTCGGCCCGGTCGGTGGCGGCAAGTCGTCGCTGGCGGAGAAACTCAAGCACCTGATGGAGAAAGTGCCCTTCTATGCCATCAAGGGCTCGCCGGTGTTCGAGTCGCCCCTGGGGCTGTTCAATGCCGCCGAGGATGGCGCCATCCTCGAAGAAGACTTCGGCATTCCGCAGCGCTACCTGTCCACCATCATGTCGCCTTGGGCGGCCAAACGTCTGGCCGAGTATGGCGGCGACATCAGCCAGTTCCGCGTGGTCAAACTCTACCCGTCGATCCTCAACCAGATCGCCGTGGCCAAGACCGAGCCAGGCGATGAGAACAACCAGGACATCTCCGCTCTGGTCGGCAAGGTCGACATCCGCAAGCTGGAGGAATTCCCGCAGAACGATGCCGACGCCTACAGCTACTCCGGCGCCCTGTGCCGCTCCAACCAGGGGTTGATGGAGTTCGTCGAGATGTTCAAGGCGCCGATCAAGGTGCTGCATCCGCTACTGACTGCCACCCAAGAAGGTAACTACAACAGCACCGAAGGCCTCGGCGCGATTCCGTTTATGGGCATCCTGCTGGCCCACTCCAACGAGTCCGAGTGGCACAGCTTCCGCAACAACAAGAACAACGAAGCCTTTATCGATCGGATCTACATCGTCAAGGTGCCCTACTGCCTGCGCGTCAGCGACGAAATCAAAATCTACGAGAAGCTGCTGTTCAATAGCTCCCTGGCCAATGCCCACTGCGCGCCCGACACGCTGAAGATGCTCGCCCAGTTCTCGGTTTTGAGCCGCCTCAAGGAGCCGGAAAACTCCAACGTCTACTCGAAGATGCGCGTGTATGACGGCGAAAACCTCAAGGACACCGATCCCAAGGCCAAGTCGCTGCAGGAGTATCGCGACAGCGCGGGCGTCGACGAGGGCATGAATGGCCTGTCGACCCGCTTCGCCTTCAAGATCCTCTCCAAGGTATTCAACTTCGATCCCCACGAGATCGCCGCCAACCCGGTGCACCTGCTGTATGTGCTGGAGCAGCAGATCGAGCAGGAGCAATTCCCCGCGGAGGTGCGCGAACGCTACCTGCGCTACCTGAAGGAATACCTGGCGCCGCGCTACATCGAGTTTATCGGCAAGGAAATCCAGACCGCCTACCTGGAGTCCTACAGCGAATACGGGCAGAACATCTTCGACCGCTATGTGCTGTACGCCGACTTCTGGATTCAGGATCAGGAATACCGCGACCCGGAAACCGGCGAGATCCTCAACCGCGTGGCCCTCAACGAGGAGCTGGAGAAGATCGAAAAACCCGCTGGCATCAGCAACCCGAAGGATTTCCGCAACGAAATCGTCAACTTCGTCCTGCGCGCCCGCGCCAACAACAATGGCAAGAACCCAACCTGGCTGAGCTACGAGAAGCTGCGGGTGGTGATCGAGAAGAAAATGTTCTCCAACACCGAAGACCTGCTGCCCGTCATCAGCTTCAACGCCAAGGCCAGCAAGGAGGACCAGCAAAAACACAACGATTTCATCACCCGCATGGTCGAGCGTGGCTACACCGAGAAACAGGTGCGCCTGCTGTCCGAGTGGTACCTACGGGTGCGCAAGTCGCAGTAAGCGACCGGTCGTTGTTGCCGCCAGGCTGCTTGACCGCCGCCTGGCGAATCCGTCTGCCCTGCACACGGGTTCAGAGGAGTTGCCATGAGCTATGTGATAGACCGCCGCCTGAACGGCAAGAACAAGAGCACGGTGAACCGCCAGCGTTTTCTACGGCGTTACCGCGAGCACATCAAGAAGGCCGTGGAAGAGGCCGTCAGTCGCCGCTCGATCACCGACATGGAGCACGGCGAGCAGATCAGCATTCCTGGCCGTGATACCGACGAGCCGGTCCTGCACCACGGCCGCGGCGGCAAGCAGACGGTGGTCCACCCCGGCAACAAGGAGTTCGTCAGCGGCGAACAGATCGCCCGTCCCAGCGGCGGTGGCAGCGGCAAAGGCGCTGGTAAGGCCAGCAACTCCGGCGAAGGCATCGACGAGTTCGTGTTCCAGATCACCCAGGAGGAATTTCTCGACTTCATGTTCGAGGACCTGGAGCTGCCCAACCTGGTCAAACGCCACCTGACCGGCAGTGAAACCTTCAAGACCGTACGCGCCGGCATCAGCAATGACGGTAATCCCTCGCGGATCAATATCGTCCGCACCCTGCGCTCGGCCCACGCCCGGCGCATCGCCCTGTCCGGCAGCAGCCGGGCCAAACTGCGCAGTTGCATGGCCGAGCTAGAGCGCCTGCTGCGCGAAGAACCAGACAACTTCGACGACATTCGCCTGCAGGAAGAGCAAATCAGCCAGTTGCGTGCGCGCATCAAGCGCGTGCCCTTTCTCGACACCTTCGACCTCAAGTACAACCTGCTGGCCAAGCAGCCCAACCCCAGCTCGAAAGCCGTGATGTTCTGCCTGATGGACGTGTCCGGCTCCATGACCCAGGCCACCAAGGATGTGGCCAAGCGCTTTTTCATCCTTCTTTATCTGTTCCTCAAGCGCAATTACGACAAGATCGAGGTGGTGTTTATTCGCCACCACACCAGCGCAAAAGAGGTCGACGAGGAGGAGTTTTTCTATTCTCGCGAGACCGGCGGCACCATCGTCTCCAGCGCCCTGAAACTGATGCAGGAGATCATGGCCGAGCGCTATGCGGTCAACGAATGGAACATCTACGCCGCCCAGGCCTCCGACGGCGACAACTGGAACGACGACTCGCCGGTGTGCCGCGACATTCTGATCAAGCAGATCATGCCGTTTATGCAGTACTTCACCTACGTCGAGATCACCCCCCGTGAACACCAGGCGCTGTGGCTCGAATATGAACAGGTCGGCGCGGCCTTTGCCGACAGCTTTGCCCAGCAACAGCTGGTCTCCAGCGCCGACATTTATCCGGTATTTCGCGAACTCTTTCAACGGAGGCTGGCGACATGACCCCACCCAGCAAAGCGCCCGGTGAGCGGGCCGCACAACCGCTGTCCACGGGTTCGGAATGGACCTTCGAGCTGATTCGCAGCTACGACCGCGAGATCGCCCGCCTGGCCAAACGCTATGCGCTGGACACCTACCCGAACCAGATCGAGGTGATCACCGCCGAGCAGATGATGGACGCCTACGCCTCCGTCGGCATGCCGTTGGGCTATCACCACTGGTCCTACGGCAAGCATTTTCTCAGCACAGAAAAATCCTACAGCCGCGGGCAAATGGGCTTGGCCTACGAGATCGTAATCAACTCCGACCCGTGCATCGCCTACCTGATGGAAGAAAACACCATCTGCATGCAAGCCTTGGTGGTGGCCCATGCCTGCTACGGCCACAACAGCTTCTTCAAGGGCAACTACCTGTTCCGCACCTGGACCGATGCCAGCTCGATCATCGATTACTTGGTGTTTGCCAAGCAGTACATCATGCAATGCGAAGAGCGCCACGGCATCGATGCAGTCGAGGAACTGCTGGACTCCTGCCACGCCCTGATGAACTACGGCGTTGATCGCTACAAACGCCCTTACCCGATCTCTGCCGAGGAAGAACGCCAGCGCCAGCAAGACCGCGAAGAGCACCTGCAAAAACAGATCAACGACCTCTGGCGCACTATCCCGAAAGGCGCCAGCAAAGGTGCAGACAAAGACAATGCACGCTTCCCCGCCGAACCGCAGGAAAACATCCTTTATTTCCTAGAAAAACACGCGCCCCTGCTCGAGCCCTGGCAGCGCGAAGTGGTGCGCATCGTGCGCAAGATCTCGCAGTATTTTTACCCGCAGCGCCAGACCCAAGTGATGAACGAGGGCTGGGCCACCTTCTGGCACTACACCCTGATGAACGACCTATATGACGAAGGCCTGGTCACCGACGGCTTTATGCTGGAGTTCCTCCAATACCACACTGGTGTGATCGCCCAACCAGGCTTCGACAGCCCCTACTACAGTGGCATCAACCCCTACGCGCTGGGCTTTGCCATGTACCGAGATATCCGCCGGATATGTGAAGAGCCAACCGAAGAAGACCGCCTGTGGTTCCCCGAGATTGCCGGCAGCGACTGGCTGGCCACCTTGAAATTCGCCATGCAGAGCTTCAAGGACGAGAGTTTTATCCTGCAGTACCTGTCGCCCAAGGTGATCCGCGACTTCAAGCTGTTCAGCATCCTCGACGACGATCGCCGTGAAGACCTGCTGGTACCTGCCATCCACGATGAAAACGGCTACCGCAGCATCCGCGAGCTACTCGCCGCGCAATACAACCTGGGCAACCGCGAACCGAATATCCAGATCTGGAGCATCGACCGCCGCGGCGACCGCTCACTGACCCTGCGCCACCAGCAGCACGAGCGCAAACCCCTGGGCGAATCCACCGAAGAAGTGCTCAAGCACCTGCACCGCCTCTGGGGTTTCGATATTCACCTGGAAAGCCGCCAAGGCGAGCAACTGGTCAGCACCCTGCACGTCCCGCCCAAGAACGACAGCGAGCAGCCACGCCTGGACTTGGCCATGCCACCCATTTGATTGGTTGACCGGGATGCTGAGCGTGGCGAGCATGCTGACATTTGCCCGGAGCCCCTGGCTGATGCGCATATTCCCCGTTTTGCTGGTGTGCCTGGCCCTAGCCACCTGCTCTAGCCACCTGTTGTTGCCACAGGTGACGACCCCCGCCCAACCCGGCCTGCGCGACCTCAGCAGCGTGCAACTGATCGCCGTGAGCGCCAGCAATGACAGCCAAGCCCCCACCGAACGCGCCGCCCTGCTCACCGGCCTGCTGCGCGACGGCCTGAGCCTGCGCGGCTACCGTGAAGGCTCACCGGTGCAACTGCGCGCTTACTACTGGCTGGGCCTGCGCCGCGAGCCCGTGGAGCTCAGCACCGATCTGCCACCGCCAGGCCTCCTTGGCCCTTACCAGAGCGTGCACCGCCTGCAGGAAGAACACGCCACCCTGCACCTGCGCCTTACCGACCTGCAGGACCAGGTGCTCTGGGAAGGCCAAGTCGACACCGGCCTCAGCCCCGCCTGGGACAGTGACGAGCAACTGCACAAGGCCAGCAACGCCCTGCTGCAACAAGTGCCCATCGCCCGCTAAGCGCCACACTCCCGGTTCAGACGGTATGCTGTAGGCCTGACGAAGGAGCTCCCATGCAGATTTACAAGGTCGGCGGCGCCGTGCGCGACCGCTTGCTCGGCCAACCGGTCACCGACATCGACTGGCTGGTGGTTGGCGCTACGGTTGAACAGATGCTGGCCCAGGGTTTTCGCCCGGTCGGCGACGATTTCCCGGTATTTCTCCATCCGCAAACGGGCGAGGAATATGCCCTCGCCCGCACCGAGCGCAAATCCGGCCAGGGCTACGGTGGTTTCACCTTCTTCGCCAGCCCGAACGTCAGCGTCGAAGACGACCTGATTCGCCGTGACCTGACCATTAACGCTATGGCCGAAGACGCCCAGGGCCAGCTGCATGACCCCTACGGCGGCCAGCGCGATCTTGAAGCCCGCGTGCTCCGCCATGTGTCCCCAGCCTTCGCCGAAGACCCGCTACGGGTGCTGCGCGTTGCCCGTTTTGCCGCGCGCTACGCACCCTTGGGCTTTCGCGTAGCCGATGAAACCCTGGCGTTGATGCGCCAACTCAGCGAGTCCGGTGAATTGCAGGCGCTGACCGCAGAGCGCAGCTGGAAGGAAATCTCCCGCGCCCTGATGGAGCCGCGTCCCGATGTGTTTATCCAGGTACTGCGCGACTGTGGCGCCTTGGCCGAACTGCTGCCAGAAGTCGACGCCCTGTTCGGCGTGCCGCAAACCGCCCTGCATCACCCGGAAGTCGATACCGGCGTGCATGTGTTGATGGTCCTTCAGCAATGCGCCACCCACACTCAGCCGCTTACCGTTCGCTGGGCCAGCCTGCTACACGACCTGGGCAAAGGCAGCACGCCGGCGGCCGACTGGCCACGGCATATCGCTCACGAAGTGCGCGGCCTGAAGCAGGTACGGGCGGTCAACGCGCGCTACAAAGCACCGAAGGACTGTCAGGAACTGGCCCTGCTGGTGTGTGAATATCACACCCACGGCCATCGCGCTCTGGAGCTGAAAGCCTCGACGTTGCTGGAGTTATTGCAGAATTTCGACGCCTATCGCCGCCCGCAGCGCTTCGCCGAATTTGTCACCGCCTGCGAAATGGATGCCCGCGGGCGTCTGGGTTTCGAGCAACGTGACTACCCGCAGGCCAGCTATCTGCTCGGTGCCGCCAATGCCGCCCGTGCGGTGCCCGTGCAGCCGCTGTTGGAGCAAGGATTCAAGGGTGCCGAGCTCGGTGCTGCGCTGCAGCGCGAACGCCTGCAGGCACTCAAAGCTTACAAAGCCAGCGCGCAACCCACGTAGCCCGACACCATCCGAGCTATGCGCCTGAATGCGCCAGAATCAACTCACTCGGCGTCAGCTCGTGACCACGCCATTGGAAGGCGATCGGCTGTAACTGCTGCGCAATCTGCGCCGTTTGCCACAAGTCGGCAAAGCTGCGCTGCACGCCCGGGTGCAGCACCTGCGGCGCATGCAGAGCCAACGGCCAGAGCACAAAGGCATTCTTGAGGATTTCCGCCCGCGGCAGGATCAGACCATCAAAATCGCCCACCTGCTCGCCGTACAGCAGCACATCGATATCCAGCGGCAAGCCCTTGCGACCGGGAGCATAGCGGCCATTGTCGGCCTCAATCAGCTTCAGCCGCCGATCCAGCTCGGCCAGCGGCAAATCGGTCTCGCCCGACACCACCAGGTTGAAAAATGGACCGCTGTTGATACCTACCGGTGCACTCTCGAACACCGGTGAGCACTGCAGCGCATCGACAAAGCCAGCCAAGGCATCTAGCCCGGCGCGCAGGTGCCGTTCGCGCTCGATATTGCTACCGAGGCCAAGAAAAATCCGTGTCACAGGCATCCGCGCTCGATCTCCACGCCGACACCACTGGCAGCCGGCACGGCGCCGGGCTTGGTCAGTTTGAGGCGCAGCCAGGGAATCTGAAATTCGTCCATCAGCAGCGCCGCCAGGCGCTCGGCGAAGGTTTCCACCAGGATAAATTGCGCGTCCTGGGCAAAGGCCTGAATGCGCGTCGAGACCGTGGCGTAATCCAACGCCAGGCTCAGGTCATCGTTGGCCGCCGGCTTGCGGTTGTCCCAAGCGAAGCTCAAGTCCAGGCGCAGGCACTGGCGAATCTCGCGCTCCCAGTCGTAGGCGCCGATCACCGTATCGACCTCCAGCCCTTCGATAAACACTCTGTCCACGTACGCTGCTCCGGCACGACAAGGGCGCCATGCGCCGTTAGAATCGGGGCTTACCCGCCCCGGAATGGAAACCATGTTTTGGCTCTTGGCGCTCCTCGCCTACCTACTCGGCTCCCTGTCGTTCGCCATCCTGCTCAGTCGCCTGGCTGGCGGCCCCGACCCCCGTGACGGCGGCTCGGGCAACCCCGGCGCCAGCAACATGCTCCGCCTGGCGGGCAAAAAACTGGCCATCCTCACCCTGCTCGGTGATCTGAGCAAAGGCCTGCTGCCGGTACTGGTGGCGGCGGCCTGGCACTTCAGCATCCAGCAACAAGCCTGGATCGGTCTGGCGGCCGTCATTGGCCACCTCTACCCGGTGTTTTTTCGCTTCCGCGGCGGCAAGGGCGTGGCCACCGCCGCCGGCATGCTCCTGGGCCTCTATCCACCCGCGGCTTTACTGGCGGTAGGCGCCTGGCTGCTGAGCTTTCAGCTGACCCGCATCAGCTCCCTCGCTGCGCTGATCGCCACACCGCTGACACTGCCCTTGCTAGCCTGGCAACAACCCGGCGCCCTGCTGCCCATGAGCGCGCTGTGCGGCCTGATTGTCTGGCGCCACCGCGGCAATTTACGCGACCTGTTCGCCGGGCGCGAACGGCATTTTTAAGCGCCCAACCTGCAGCCGCCTCATAACGGCAACAATTGCTCCATCGGCCACCGCGCCTGCACACCAATCGCCGGGCCGTCCTGCTGCCCCGCCAGCAGGCGCTGACAGCCCGCATACGCGATCATCGCACCATTATCGGTACAGAACCGTGGCCGCGCGTAGAAGACCTGACCACCGAGCTCCTTGAGCATCTTCTCCAAGCCGCTGCGCAATGCCTGATTGGCACTCACGCCACCGGCGATAACCAGGCTCTTCAAATGCGTGTGCTTCAGCGCGCGCTTGCATTTGATGGTCAAGGTTTCCACCACCGCCTGCTGAAACGCCAGGGCGATATCGCAACGAACCTGCTCGTCAGCCTCGCCACCCGTGCGCTGTTGCTGCCAGGTGTTCAGGGCAAAAGTCTTCAAGCCGCTGAAACTGAAGTCCAGCCCCGGCCGATCGGTCATCGGCCGCGGGAAAACAAACCGCCCAGGCACGCCGCGTTCAGCCAGGCGCGCAATCTCCGGACCGCCCGGATAGACCAGCCCGAGCATCTTGGCGGTCTTGTCGAAGGCCTCGCCAGCGGCATCGTCCAGCGACTCACCGAGCAACGCATAACGGCCGATGCCATCCACGCGCACCAACTGGGTATGGCCGCCCGACACCAACAAAGCGACGAACGGAAACTGCGGCGGCTGCTCTTCCAACATTGGCGCGAGCAAATGGCCTTCCATGTGGTGCACGCCCAGCGCCGGAATCTCCCAAGCAAACGCCAGCGCTTGGGCGCATGAAGCGCCCACCAGCAAGGCACCGACCAGGCCGGGGCCCGCGGTATAGGCAATGGCGTCAATGTCCTGAGCCGTACGCCCGGCCTCCTCCAGCACCTGGCGGATCAGCGGCAGCATGCGCTTGACGTGATCGCGCGAGGCCAACTCCGGCACCACGCCGCCGTAGGCACGGTGCAAATCAATTTGACTGAACAGCGCATCGGCCAGCAGGCCGCGCTCACTGTCGTATAACGCGACGCCGGTTTCGTCGCAGGAAGTCTCTAATCCCAGCACTAGCATGGGTTTGCGCCTTTAAGGGTGGGCAAAATCGAAGGCGCGCATGATAATGCCCACCCCCGGCACCGACCAGCGGTTTTCGATCAGAGGCTTTGCATTCCTCGCGCCAAGGGGTTAACATCCGCAACCCTTAAAAACCGACGTTCTCCCGTGCCATTTGCCAGGAGTGCGTTCACCATCGGTACATTGTGAAGGTAAGCCCTGGATGCCAGCCGTCAAAGTTAAAGAGAACGAACCCTTCGACGTAGCTCTGCGTCGCTTCAAGCGCTCCTGCGAAAAGGCCGGTGTACTGGCTGAAGTGCGTAGCCGCGAGTTCTACGAAAAGCCCACCTCCGAGCGTAAGCGCAAGGCAGCAGCCGCTGTTAAGCGTCACGCGAAGAAAGTGCAGCGCGAACAGCGCCGTCACGTGCGCATGTACTAAGTTACACGTCGCACCGCTAGCGCTTCAGCACAATGCCCGACCTCGGTCGGGCATTGCGTTTTTTACTGAGTACCACTCCGCTTCGCAGATTCGCGAATGGTCGGAGTTTTTTTGTTTTATCCGCCTGCCCAGTCACCGCCTTCGAGCAGTATCCTGACCCCTTATGGCCGGCCTGATTCCACAATCATTCATCGACGACCTCCTCAACCGCACCGACATCGTCGACGTGGTGAGTTCGCGCGTGCAACTGAAAAAGGCCGGCAAGAATTACAGCGCCTGCTGCCCGTTCCACAAGGAGAAAACCCCCTCCTTCAGCGTCAGCCCCGATAAACAGTTCTACTACTGCTTCGGCTGCGGCGCCGGCGGCAACGCCCTCGGCTTTATCATGGACCACGACCACCTGGACTTCGTTCAGGCTGTCGAAGACCTGGCCAAGCAGGCCGGCATGGAAGTGCCGCGCGAAGAAAGCGGCCGCCCACACACACCGCGCCAACCCACTGACTCACCGCTGTATCCGCTATTAACAGCCGCCGCTGAGTTCTACCGCCAGGCGCTGAAAAGCCATCCGACCCGCAAAGCGGCCGTCGACTACCTGAAAGGCCGCGGCCTGTCTGGCGAAATTGCCCGCGACTTCGGCCTCGGTTTCGCCCCACCGGGCTGGGACAACCTCTACAAACACCTGGGCGGCGACAACCTGGCGCAGAAGCACCTGATCGACGCCGGCCTGCTGGTGGAAAACGCCGAAAACCCCGAGAAGATCAAACGCTACGACCGCTTTCGCGACCGGGTAATCTTCCCCATTCGCGACAGCCGCGGGCGCATCATCGCCTTCGGCGGCCGGGTACTGGGCGACGACAAACCCAAGTATTTGAACTCCCCGGAAACTCCGATTTTCCACAAAGGCCAGGAACTCTACGGCCTTTATGAGGCGCGCCAAAGCAATCGCCATCTCGACGAAATCATGGTGGTTGAGGGCTACATGGACGTTATCGCCCTGGCCCAGCAAAGCCTGCGCAACGCCGTCGCCACCCTCGGCACCGCCACCAGCGAAGAACACCTCAAGCGCTTGTTTCGCATCGTGCCCAGCGTGCTGTTCTGTTTTGACGGCGACTCAGCCGGACGCAAAGCCGCCTGGCGCGCACTCGAAGCGACTCTGCCCAGCCTGCAAGACGGTCGCCGCGCACGCTTCTTGTTTCTACCCGAAGGCGAAGACCCCGACACCCTGGTGCGCGCCGAAGGTACAGACGCCTTTCGCGCCCGCATCACCCAGCAAGCCCAGCCACTGGCCGATTACTTCTTCCAGCAACTGACCCAGGAAGCCGATCCGCGCTCCCTGGAAGGCAAAGCTCACCTGATGACCCTGGCTGCCCCGCTGATCGACAAGATCCCCGGCGCCAACCTGCGCACACTGATGCGCCAGCGCCTGAGCGAAATTACCGGCCTCAGCAGCGACAACAGCGCCAGCCCGGCAAGCCGCAGCACGCCCGCCAGCCAACCCAGTGCCGCGCCCGACTACCCAGACTACGGCAACATCAGCACAGACCAGCACGACAGCCCGCCGGATTATGGCGACATCGCCGACTACGCCCATTACATCGAACCGCCAGCCGCCGACTTCGAGCCACAAAAAACCTGGAAGAAAGGCGACGGCAAAAGCTGGGGCAAAGACAAACCCTGGAAAAAAGGCGAGCGCAACGACCAACCGCGCGCGCCGCGCAAGCCGGTCAGCGTCGAATCACCCACCCTCACCGCCCTGCGCACACTGCTGCATCACCCGGCGCTGGCGCACAAAGTTGAGGACGCCAGCCACTTCGCCGCCGAAGACGACACCTACGCCCAACTACTGGTCGCCCTGCTCGGCGCCCTGCAGAAAAACCCCAAGCTACGCAGCCTGCAACTGATTGCGCGCTGGCACGGAACCGAGCAAGGCCGCTTACTGCAGGCCCTGGCCGAGAAGGAATGGCTGATTTCAGCCGACAGCCTTGAACAACAGTTTTTCGACACTATAACTAGACTTGCAGCGCGCCAACGCGAGCGCAGCTTGGAACATTTGCTGCTCAAAGCCCGTCAAAGTGAACTGAGCCCCGAAGAAAAAGATCAGCTACGTAACCTGCTCAGCCGCAACACCGCCGCAATTACCTCGCCCCCAACTGGCGCATAAGGGGCTTTCTCGGGTATAATCCGCGGCTTGTTTTTTGCCCGCCAAGACCTTCAATGGATAGGGTGTTATGTCCGGAAAAGCGCAACAACAGTCCCGCCTCAAAGAGTTAATCAGCCGTGGTCGTGAGCAGGGTTACCTGACTTATGCGGACGTCAACGACCACCTGCCGGAAGAGATCTCCGATCCGGAACAGGTCGAAGACATCATCCGCATGATCAACGACATGGGCATCAACGTATTCGAAACCGCTCCGGATGCTGATGCCCTGCTCCTGGCTGAAGCTGATACCGACGAAGCTGCTGCCGAAGAAGCTGCTGCCGCACTGGCCGCCGTAGAAACCGACATTGGCCGCACCACTGACCCAGTGCGCATGTACATGCGTGAAATGGGCACCGTGGAGCTCCTCACCCGCGAAGGCGAGATCGAAATCGCCAAACGCATCGAGGAAGGTATCCGCGAAGTGATGGGCGCTATCGCCCACTTCCCAGGCACCGTTGACGGCATCCTGGCCGAGTACACCCGCGTTACCACCGAAGCCGGTCGCCTGACCGACGTCTTCAGCGGCTATATCGACCCGGATGACGGCATTCCGCCGCCGCCCGAAGCCGAGCCCGTTATCGAAATCGCCCCAGTGGCGGATAAAGCCGATGACGAAGAAGATAAAGAAGGCGCCGAGGAAGAAGACGAGGTCGAAACCGGCCCCGATCCAGAGATCGCCCGCCAGCGCTTCGGCGCCGTTGCCGAGCAGCTGGAAAAAACCAAAAAGGCCCTGAAAAAGCACGGTCGCGGCAGCAAGCAAGCTGTTGCTGAACTGCTCGCCCTGGCCGAGCTGTTCATGCCGATCAAACTGGTACCGAAGCAATTCGACGTACTGGTGGTCAAGGTGCGCAGCGCCCTGGAGCGCATCCGCGCCCAAGAACGCGCCATCATGCAACTCTGTGTGCGTGACGCACGCATGCCCCGCGCCGACTTCCTGCGCCTGTTCCCAGGCAATGAAATCGACGAAAGCTGGAGCGACGCTCTGGCCAAAGGCAAAAGCAAGTACGCCGAAGCTATCGGTCGCGTGCAACCGGACATCCAGCGCTGCCAGCAAAAGCTGATCGCCCTGGAAGCCGAATGCAGCCTGACCATCGGCGAAATCAAAGACATCAACCGTCGCATGTCGATCGGTGAGGCCAAGGCCCGCCGCGCGAAGAAAGAGATGGTTGAAGCCAACTTGCGCCTGGTGATCTCGATCGCCAAAAAGTACACCAACCGCGGCCTGCAGTTCCTCGACCTGATTCAGGAAGGCAACATCGGCCTGATGAAAGCGGTGGACAAGTTCGAATACCGTCGCGGCTACAAGTTCTCGACCTATGCCACCTGGTGGATTCGTCAGGCGATCACTCGCTCGATCGCCGACCAGGCCCGCACCATCCGTATTCCGGTGCACATGATCGAGACGATCAACAAGCTCAACCGCATCTCCCGTCAGATGCTTCAGGAAATGGGCCGCGAGCCCACTCCAGAAGAGCTGGGTGAGCGCATGGAAATGCCCGAGGACAAAATCCGCAAGGTATTGAAGATCGCCAAAGAGCCGATTTCCATGGAAACCCCGATCGGCGACGACGAAGACTCCCACCTGGGCGACTTCATTGAAGACTCCACCATGCAATCGCCGATCGACGTCGCGACCGTGGAAAGCCTCAAAGAAGCCACCCGCGAAGTCCTCGGCGGCCTCACCGCTCGCGAAGCCAAGGTGCTGCGCATGCGTTTCGGCATCGACATGAATACCGACCACACCCTTGAGGAAGTCGGTAAACAGTTCGATGTAACCCGCGAACGTATCCGCCAGATCGAAGCCAAGGCACTGCGCAAGCTGCGCCACCCGTCACGAAGCGAGCATCTACGCTCCTTCCTCGACGAGTAACACCAAAACCCCCAGCCCCGGCTGGGGGTTTTGCATTACGCCACTGGAAACACCCGCAACCACCAGATAATTCCCCTGCGCACCGCGTAGCGTTGGCGCAAGCGCCAGGGCCTCGTTATAATCGCCCCGCTTTCTGGGGCCTGTAGCTCAGTTGGTTAGAGCAGAGGACTCATAATCCTTTGGTCCACGGTTCAAGTCCGTGCAGGCCCACCATATGAAACAACGACTTAGGTCAGCCATCGCGCTGGCCTTTTGTCGTTTATGGGCTCGATAAAAAATTTGCGTACCGTTTTGCGTACCGTTTCATTATTGCTGCTACTGAACGCAACGAGCGCTTTAGCTCGCAGATTGACACCCAGGCAGCACTCCAATGGGCTTGTGCTACCTCCCAAACGGGTACGGGATTAGGCGTTCAGGCCGGAGAAAGGGCCTGCGTATTGCCGGAAACGCGACACGCAGTGAGTATTGCCGCGCCACATCTGCGATTCACTTGGGCTGTCGCACGCTCCCGGTGCTGCACACGGACTATGTCGCATAAGACGTGAAACCCAATGTAGATGGCGCCTAGTCACTCCTGAGTGACAGGTTTGACCCAATAACGCTCGACTGTCCTCACCGTCACGCCTAACTGACGGGCGATATCAGCTTTAGATAGGCCTTCGGCCTGCAATCGACGAGTCTCATCGCGCGTTGCATCAGCCTTCTGGCCACGAATTCCTCTCGCTGCATCTTTTGAGGTGACAGGCTCGAAACGCCCAACCTCCAGAAGCCTCAGAATTTGCTTGTTGTTCGCGTCAAGGTGCTCTTCAACCTCCTGACCAGCCGAACGCGCCTCAGCAACCAAAAGCAGTTGGCTTGGTGAAACGCCCAGCACTCCACATAGCGCTACCAGCGTGTCGATTCTGACTGCGGCCAGTCCCTTCTCGATCTGACGTAAGTGGGTAGCGTTGACGACATCAGCACAAGCTTCATGCGTGAGGCCAGCCCGAAGCCTCACGTCTCTGACTACCTCGCCCAACACCTTTTCGTAGCTCATCTATCGCGCTCAGAAAAGGAAGTATCAAGCCACCTTTGACGCGACACATCGTGATGGCATAGCATTACCTTGTTTCGCAACCAGCACCAACGCACCATTGTCAATAAACACAAATCAGATTTTCAAATTACTGGAGAAGCCCGTGATCACAACGACACAAACCACACCCGCAGGCGGCAAGCTTCAGCTCAAAATGAACATGGAATCGCTGCAACTCCGCGTGGAACTGAAATCACTGCTTCAGTCGTTAGGCGCACAAACGTACCTGGCAGAGATTGCCATCACAGAATTTGGAAGCGACCTCCTTATTGAGGAAGCACAGGAAGCTGGGGGCTCGCTCTACTATTTGCCGCTACGACTGACTCCAAACTTCATTGATCACATCATGGATCAACTTTGCCCGGACAGCAGGCCCGCAGCCATAGAGTGCCTGAACAAGTATCGCTCTGCATGGAGCAGGGCCGATCAAGACACCGCACAGATGCTGGAGAAAAATGCTGATATGCAAAGAGCACTACGGCGGATCAAGAAACAAGATCAGATGGCCAATACTCTCAGGAAGATGCTTTCCTCACTTCAAAAAAACCGCCAACCGGCGCTCTAACTCAGGGCAGCCATCATGACTACCAAACGTCCAAAAGAGTTTTTAACTCCCACGCCCCAACAAGTCCTGAACGCAATAACGCTCTGGCAGAGCATGCACGGCGACCCCAACGGGCAAATTACGCGGGTCGTAACGATGGAGCGGGAATTCACGACAGCTTTTGGGGGCAGCTTCGGCACCGTCTCGGTTAAACAATTGCCGCAGGCAATTGATCTGCTGTGCAACATCATTGCCAACATGGAGCGGTTTAGTTTCAGGACTGCCACCGAGAGACTGGAGCTGATCATGGAGCATCTGGTCACGACTATCGGAAAAGGTTCAGGCCGTGCAGGCTTAGCCGATGCAGAAGCCCTGACAAGCGCGCTACAACTCGCGCGTCTGGATCCCAACTTCCCTTACACCTACAGCTGGGGCTCATGAGATGACTGACCTCGGCGCCTTGGTTGGGCTTGCCCCAGGAAGCGGCTTGCCCATGTCCGGCAGCTCGATGTCGGATCAAGAAGCTCTCAGCTATGCCAGGAAGCACTTTACTCACGGATCATTCTGCCTGGTTCGCAACTGGCTCTGGCTAGACCTGGACGCGCCCACGGAAATACTCCAGAGCCTGGCGGCATCTCAGCGTCAACCGGCAATCATCTACGCAGATACGGTCATCTACGACAGCGAGAGGCGGTGGGATGTGGGCGACTTCGTGCGAACGTCTCCGCTGCATCATTTCGCTGATGACTTTCTGTTCAGCACGCTGAATACAGCCTATCTGCTACTTGGACCAGGCCAGCGGAAGCGCACCAGTATCGAGAATGTGGCGCGCATCATCTGATTGCAACCTGCTCTGCAGCTAAGCCTTAACCTACGGTTTCGAAGCAGGCTGGAAAAGGTCATGGTGCTACCGAACTGGGGGTCAGCCGCGTACTTTCGGCGAAGGAAATAGTCGAGGGAGTTGTTCAACAGAATCGACCGAAAGCTTCCGTCAACTTGCGGCAGCTCTCGGCCCAGAGTGTGTAAAAACACTTTCTAATCGTGCGTGCTTCAGTCCATTGCTTCTGGGCGTGGCGATTTCCCGATTATTTACCACGATCAGCGCCGGTAACGCTTCAGCGCGCGTATGAAGCGCTTTGGCACCTCTTGGGGCAGTAAAAGCTGGGCTTTTACGCCGCCATCGCCTTCAACAAGCCTTCGGTGCCGATGATTTTCATCACCCGCTTCAAGTTGTAGGCGAGCACATTCAAGCTCATCTCCGCGCTCACCCCGTTCAGTTTTCGAGTCAGGAAGTGCGTTGCCCCCATCCATTGTTTGAGCGTCCCGAAGGGATGCTCAACAGTCCGTTTTCGAACCCGCATCATCTCCGGTGCTTGGTTCAGCCGGCGTTGCATTTCCTCCAGCACCGCTTCATGTTCCCAGCGCCTTACTCGACGATTTGTGCTTGGCGTGCACTGGGTTTTCAGCGTGCAACTCTGGCACTTTGAACTCCAGTAACAGTGCATATTCATGCCTTTCTCAACGCTGGAGAATCGCCAGATCAGTGCCTCTCCCGCCGGGCAGGTGTATTCGTTTTTCGTCGGGTCATACACGAAGGCATCTTTGTTGAATCGGCCATCAGCCTTGGCGCTTGAAGTCATTGGCTTAGGCACGTAGGCCGTGATGTTTGCGTCGTGACAGGCAAGGATCTCTTCACCCTTGAAGTAGCCTCGGTCAGCCACCACGGACAGCGTTTCTGCGCCGATGGCTTCACGAGCCTGCTTCGCCATTGAACTGAGTTGGTCACGGTCGGAACCGTTGTTGGTGACTTCATGAGCGACTATTAAATGGTGCTGCGTATCGACAGCCGTCTGCACGTTGTAGCCGACGATACCGCTGCCGCGCGTCATCATCGAACGGGCATCCGGGTCGGTCAGCGAAACCTGTTTATCAGGGGAATCGTTGAGCTGAGTTTCGATCCCCTGAAGCTCTTTCATCTGCGCTTTGAGCTTGGCAATTTTATCTTCAAGGCTGGCAGTGTCTGGCGCGGAAGCGCTAGGAATCTGTCGATCAGCCGCATCGAGCGCAGCCAAATAACGGCTGATGCTCGCCTCGATTTCTTCCATGCGCCGCTTCAGTTTGGCGCTGGTGAAATTGCGGTCACGGTTGTTCACTGCCTTGAATTTGCTGCCGTCGATGGCAACTAAGTTTTCGCCAAACAACCCCAACTGCTGGCAGAGCAAAACGAACTGGCGGCAGACGCCGCGAATGGCCTTGCTGTTGTCTTTTCGGAAGTTGGCGATGGTCTTGAAATCGGGCATCAAACGCCCGGTTAGCCACATGAGTTCGACGTTGCGCTGGGCTTCTCGCTCAAGACGTCGGCTCGATTGAATGCGGTTTAGGTAACCGTAGATGTAGATTTTCAGCAGGATCGCCGGGTGGTAGGCAGGTCTGCCGGTTTCGGCTGGAATGACGCCATCAAAACCTAGCGTGGCCAAGTCGAGTTCATCGACGAAAACGTCAACCACCCGAACCGGATTGGTATCGCTGACGTAGTCGTCGAGGCTTTCGGGAAGTAAGGTGCTTTGACCTCGGTGTTCACCCTGGATAAACCGTTTCATGGGCGTCCCTTGCGGTGAGATTCTTAGAAATCATAGCAAGGGTCTACCGGGGCGTTTTTACACACTCTGGGCCAAAAGCGGACCATGGACATGCTGTGGCCTCGTCAGTAATGTGGACAGTTGTCATGTCGCTTTTCCCCCTCGCCTCATGTCGCGTTTCTGGCGCGACACTCAAGCCGATCAAGGAGTTACGCATGGACAAGGAACGTTATCAGACACAAACGGCGGAAAACATTACGCCACTTGTGTCGCCTACTTATAGTTAGGGGCCAAGATGGATCTTCGCCAGACAACACCAATATTAGTTACAGCCCTGATCACGGCGTTGATGCCATTGGCTTTGGGCTGGTATACTCTTGTACACTCCAACGGCAAATAACCCACACCCACAAGGCTCCCCTGCATTTCCTATTGGAGTAGTGGTTGGGTTAGCAGCCTCTTTTTTGCTCTCACTGGTTCTAGTGGTTCTAGGTGGAGCCGCCGCATATATAACGAAATCACGCTCAGATAGCTCAAAAGCCAGGGTCAAACTATTTTGCAAAGCTGCAGTTACAGCTCTCGCCACTTCAGTCGCAGGAGCAGCAATCTATGCAATGCTCCCCTAACAAATGGTTCAAAGCCGTTCGCTTCGCTCACTCGGGACCGGCTAAAGCCGGCCCCTTAACCAAACGTTATGCAAGAAATACACACGAACACTCCAAGGTATACAGTCCATTATGAAAAAAATACTAGCTTTTGCTTTTGCAGCGTTAGTCCCTCAGTTTTCTTACGCTGAATCCAGTGCAGTATCTCAACTTAAAAGAAGCACTGCCGAGGCTGTGTCCTGTACCAAAGGATTTGCTGTTGCCAGCCAAATCCTTGGGCAACCCCAGTACAAAGGCCCTAACAATGAAATGGCCTTATCCTTAGTAAAAATCGCGTGCACTAGCGATGAATTGGTAATCGCCTTCTATAGCGCTCAAAGAAATAGCAATGAAGCCAAATCTTTGGAAGAAGAAAGATCTTATGTTCAAGAAATGGTAGGAGGCTGGTTTTCAGATCATGCTGCTAGATTATTAGAAGCACAACCAAACCAGTAGCGTAGAACAGTACGCTCAACTGTCGCTCACTTCGTTCACTGGATAGCCAAAAGCTGTGCTTTTGTCTGCCTGCCAGCTTAATGGTTATTTGTAGAGCAATGAAAGAATCTCTGATCAACCTTGCCGTAAAGACGAGATCCTATTTAGAAGATCACAAAGAGACTCTTGATCTTCCACTTATAAGCAGATTCCCCACAGAAAGTTGCGAAATCGCATCATTGGTGCTGGGTTATATTTTTAAAGAAGAATACCCTGGAATTGATGTTTTTATTGTAAAAGCAGAAAAAGCCAACAGCGGTCGTCACTTCTGGATAGAAGCTAAAGGAAATATATTCGACTTAACCGCAGATCAACTAGATCATATTAAAAGCCCAATATTTGGCGAATCATTAGCATCACAACCTCACGAATATACGAATTCAGGGACCTGAATTCATAGAATAAGTGCAACGTTTGAAACGATAGGCAGAGAGTCAGCCACCGGTAGAATCCAGGCTCTCA
>JAIERF010000190.1 GCA_019747075.1 Pseudomonadaceae bacterium | reverse complement strand
ATCAATTCGCGCTTCCAGGCCACGTAGGCGGTGACCTGCTGACTGAGACGTTCCATGCTCATCCTGGCTCTCCGGGGAAAGTGCATCCTGCAAGTGTGGGCGAGTGTACGCACACCAGGGCCATGGTGTCGTATTGATAGCACTCATTATGCTGAACGGGCGCGAAGCGTCAAACCACTAGCGCCATGATCCCGCCTTAAGGTCGGTCAGGCTGACTGAGCGGTCAGTCCCGGCAGGTCGGGTAGGCGCTTGGGTTGCTGGATACGCACGCGTTTTTGCCGGTTCAGTTCGCCACTGACCAGGCTGACCTGGCTTTTCGCCACGCCGAAGGCGGCGCCGAGAAATGCCAGCAGGTGAGCGTTGGCCTTGCCCTCCACCGGTGGCGCGGTGAGGCGGATTTTCAGCCGCTCACCGTGCAGTCCGGCGAATTCGTCCTTGCTGGCCTTGGGTTGCAGGTGACAGTCGAGGATCAGGTCCGCGCCGTCCCAGCGATACCAGGCCGCACTCATCAGAGGAACGGGCTGAGCATGGCCGGCATGCCGGTCATGGCCGCCAGGTTGCCGATGACGAAACGGTCCACCAGGTTCAACGCGATAAACGCGAAGATTGGCGACAGGTCCAGCCCGCCGAGGTTCGGCAGTAGCTTGCGAAACGGTGCCAGCAGCGGCTCGCAGAGCTGGTTGACCAGTTGCGCGCCAGGGTTGTGGCTGCCGGGGGCGACCCAGGAGAGGATCACGCTGACGATCAGGGCGAAGAAGAACACCTTGAAGAACAGCGAGGTCACGCCAATCAGCGACCACACCAGCAGCTGCGGGATGACGCTGACCGGGTTGAAGCCCATCAGGCTCAGGGTCACCACCATCAGCAGCAGTTGCACCAGCACGGCCAGCACCAGGGAGGCGGTATCCAGCCCGGCGATGCTGGGGATGAAGCGGCGCAGCGGTTTGAGCAACGGCTGGGTGGCTTTGACGGTGAACTGGCTGAGCGGGTTGTAGAAGTCCGCACGGACCAGTTGCAGGATAAAACGCAGCAGCACGATCAGCAGGTACAGGCTGCCGAGGGTCTGGATGATATAGATGAGGGCTTCGACTAATCCGGACATGACTATTCCTTACTTTCCCAGTTGTTCGGCCAGTTCGGCCGAGCGTTTGGCGGCGGCGCTCAGCGCCTGTGCGACCAGCTCGGCAAAACCACCGGCCTGGAAGGTGTTGATCGCGGCTTCTGTGGTGCCATTCGGTGAGGTCACGCGGCGGCGCAGTTCGGCGGCATCGACGTCGCTGGCCACCGCCATGTGGGCGGCGCCGAGGGCGGTCTGCAGGGTCAGCTGGGCAGCGATGGCCTTGGGCAGGCCCAGCTGCTCACCGGCGGCGGTCATGGCCTCGATCAGCAGGAAGAAATACGCCGGGCCGCTGCCGGAAACGGCCGTCACCGCGTCGATTTGCTGCTCGTTCTCCAGCCACAGGGCCATGCCGACGGCGGCCAGCAGCTGTTCGGCCAGCTCGCGTTGGGTCGGGTTGACCTCGGCGTTGGCATACAGGCCGCTGACGCCCTGCCGCAGCAGCGCCGGGGTGTTGGGCATGCAGCGCACGATGGGGCGGGCGCCCAGCCAGTTGCCCAGGCTGGCGCAACTGATGCCAGCGGCGATGGAGACCAGCAGTTGCCCGTCCTGCAGAGTGGGTGCCAGGGCCAGGCACACGTCTTTAAGCACCTGCGGCTTGGTGGCGAGGACGATCACGTCGGCGTCGAGGATGGCCTCGGCGTTGTCGGCAAACAGCGCGATGCCGTGTTCGCCGGCGATCTTCGCCCGCTGCTCGGCGCCGGGATCGCTGGCGCGGATATGACTGGCCGGAATGCCCTGGGCGAGCAAGCCGCCGATCAGGCTGGCGGCCATGTTGCCGGCGCCGATAAAGGCGATACGGGGGTGGCTCATGTGCGGCTTCCTTTTAGGTTCAATTCAGGCGTTCGAATAATCGCGGGCGCCAAACAGGGCGGTGCCGATCCGCACCCAGGTCGCGCCTTCGGCGATGGCGGCGTCCAGGTCATGGCTCATGCCCATGGACAGGGTGTCGAGAGGCAGCGGCAAGCCATCGCGCAGTTCGCGCAGGCGGGCAAAAGCCGCCCGTTGTGCTGCTACGTCGTCAGTCGGCTCGGGGATCGCCATCAGGCCACGCAGACGCAGGTTCGGCAATTGGCTTACGGCCAGGGCCAGGGCGGCCAGCTCTGTTGGCGCACAGCCAGACTTGCTGTCCTCGGCACTGACGTTGACCTGCAAACAGATGTTCAGCGGTGGCAAGCCAGTCGGGCGTTGTTCGGACAGGCGTTGGGCAATCTTAAGGCGGTCCACCGAGTGCACCCAGGCAAAATGCTCGGCGATTGGCTTGGTCTTGTTCGATTGAATGGGGCCGATAAAGTGCCAGATCAAGGGCAGCTCGCTCAGTTCAGCCTGTTTCTCCAAGGCTTCCTGCAGGTAGTTTTCACCGAAATCGCGAATGCCGGCAGCATAGGCTTCGCGCACCGCTGCAGCGGGTTTGGTTTTGCTCACTGCGAGCAGGCCAATGTGGTCTAAATCGCGCCCCGAGGCTTGCGCCGCCGCACGGATCCGCTCACCGACCTTTGCAATATTCTCTGCTATCGTGGACATTACTCACGCTCTATCGCCCGCCCGTCTGGGGTCTGCGGCATTCTACCTGCTTGCTTGTCATTAGGGAGTCCCATGGATATTACCGAGCTGCTTGCCTTCAGCGCCAAGCAAGGCGCTTCAGACCTGCACCTCTCGGCGGGCCTGCCGCCGATGATTCGTGTCGATGGCGATGTGCGCCGGATCAACCTGCCTGCCCTTGATCACAAGCAGGTGCATGCGCTGATCTACGACATCATGAACGACAAGCAGCGCAAGGATTTTGAAGAGTTCCTGGAGACTGACTTCTCCTTCGAAGTGCCCGGCGTGGCGCGCTTCCGGGTCAACGCCTTCAACCAGAACCGCGGTGCCGGTGCGGTGTTCCGGACCATTCCGTCCAAGGTCTTGTCGATGGAAGACTTGGGCATGGGTGAGATCTTCAAGAAGATTTCCGACGTGCCCCGCGGCTTGGTGCTGGTGACCGGGCCGACCGGTTCGGGTAAGTCGACCACCCTGGCGGCCATGCTCGACTACATCAACAGCAACAAATATCACCACATCCTCACCGTGGAAGACCCGATCGAATTCGTTCACGAGTCGAAAAAGTGCCTGATCAACCAGCGTGAAGTGCACCGCGATACCCTCGGCTTCTCCGAGGCCCTGCGCTCGGCCCTTCGGGAAGACCCGGACATCATTCTGGTGGGCGAGATGCGCGACCTGGAGACCATCCGCCTGGCGCTGACCGCCGCGGAAACCGGTCACCTGGTGTTCGGCACTCTGCACACCACCTCGGCGGCGAAGACCATCGACCGGGTGGTAGACGTGTTCCCCGCGGAAGAGAAATCCATGGTTCGCTCCATGCTTTCCGAATCGCTGCAGTCGGTAATCTCCCAGACCCTGCTGAAAAAGGTCGGCGGCGGCCGGGTGGCGGCTCACGAAATCATGATCGGCACCCCGGCGATCCGTAACCTGATCCGCGAAGACAAGGTGGCGCAGATGTATTCGGCGATCCAGACCGGTGGTTCGCTGGGCATGCAGACGCTCGACTCGTGCCTCAAGGGCCTGGTGGCCAAGGGCATCGTCAGTCGCGAAGCGGCGCGGGAAAAGTCCAAGACCCCGGAAAACTTCTGATCGAAGGCGCTTCTGCCTCTTGGGCGGAAGCGGCAAGAGACCCTTGCGCTACACGCCCGCAAGCGGTTGGCCCTTCTGGGCGCGGTGCCTTGGGCACTGCATGGCGTGCCAGGTGTGCTAGGCGAGAACGTCCATGGAATTCGAAAAACTGCTGCGCTTGATGGTCGAAAAGGGCGGCTCGGACTTGTTTATTACCGCCGGCGTGCCGCCGTCGATGAAGGTCAATGGCAAGATCATGCCGGTGACCAAGAACGCTATGTCGCCGGAGCAAACCCGCGAGACCGTGCACTCGGTGATGAACGAGCAGCAGCGCCGCGATTTTGCCGAAAACCACGAGTGCAACTTCGCCATCAGCGCCCGCGGTATCGGTCGTTTCCGCGTCAGCGCCTTCTATCAGCGTAACCTCGCCGGCATGGTGCTGCGCCGCATCGAAACCAATATTCCGACCCTGGACGACCTCAAACTGCCGGAAGTGCTGAAAAAGCTGTCGCTGACCAAGCGCGGCCTGGTGCTGTTTGTCGGTGCCACCGGTACCGGTAAATCCACCTCGCTGGCGGCGATGATCGGCTACCGCAACAAGAACTCCAGCGGTCACATCATCTCCATCGAAGACCCGATCGAATACATCCACCAGCACCAGAGCTGCATCGTCACCCAGCGTGAAGTGGGGATCGATACCGAGTCGTTCGAGATCGCCCTGAAGAACACCCTGCGCCAGGCGCCGGACGTGATCATGATCGGCGAAGTGCGCACCCGCGAGACCATGGACCATGCGGTGGTGTTCGCCGAAACCGGCCACCTGTGCCTGGCCACGCTGCACGCCAACAACGCGAACCAGGCGTTGGACCGGATCATTAACTTCTTCCCGGCGGACCGTCAGCAGCAGGTGTGGATGGATTTGTCGCTGAACCTTAAGGCCATCGTCGCCCAGCAATTGGTGCCGACCCCGGACGGCAAGGGGCGGCGCGCGGTGATTGAGGTGTTGATCAACACCCCGTTGGCGGCGGACCTGATTCGTAAGGGCGAAGTGCACGAGCTCAAGGCGCTGATGAAGCGCTCCACCGAGCAGGGCATGCAGACCTTCGATCAGGCGCTGTATGCGCTCTATGCCCAAGGTGAAATCACTTATGAAGACGCCCTGGCCCACGCCGACTCGGCCAACGACTTGCGTCTGCTGATCAAGCTCGGATCGGAAACTGATGGCGAGCACCTGACCAGCATGTCCCAGGGCCTGTCCCTGGAGGTAAGCGACGAAGAACCGGGGCGACGTTTCCGCTAAGTTTCGAGGCATAAAGACAAAACCCACCGGCCGGTGGGTTTTGTCTTTATGCGGTTCGCAATTGAATTTGCGCCACGATCGGCAGTCAGAGCAGCAAGGTTATTTCACAGGAGAGTGATATGCATATGCGTCAGGACACCCACAGCAAGGCCATCGGCTACCTGTTGTGGATCTTCGGTTTTCTCGGGGCTCATCGTTTTTACTACGGCAAACCGGTGACCGGGACGATCTGGTTTTTCACCTTGGGACTGCTGGGGATAGGCTGGTTGATCGACTTGTTTCTGATTCCGTCGATGGACCGTGAGGCGGACCTGCGCTTCACGTCAGGCGGCCTGGATTACAACGTGGCCTGGATACTCTTGGTGTTTCTCGGCATTTTTGGCGTGCACCGTATGTACCAGGGCAAATGGTTGAGCGGCATCCTCTACCTGTTCACCGGCGGGTTTTTCTTGCTGGGCGTGCTGTATGACTTCTGGACCCTCAACGACCAGCTGTCGATCCGCAACGCGCAGATATCACCGCTTTAAGCCGCCCAGAGAAACGCAAAAGCCCGCCAATTGGCGGGCTTTTGCATGACTGGAGTTTCAGTTCTGGTAGCTGATACGCCCATCCACCAGGGTGTAACGCACAGCGGCGGGCAGGCAGTGACCGATAAACGGGCAGTTCTGGCCTTTGGAGAACCAGGTTTCCCCCGCCAAGGTCGAGCCCTGCGGGTCGAACAGCACCAGATCGGCCGGTGCGCCGACGGCCAGGCGCCCAACCGGCAGGCGCAAGGCCTTTGCCGGGCCGGCGGTCAGGCGGGCCAGCAGGGTCGGCAGGTCGAGCAGGCCGTCTTGCACCAGGGTCATGGCCAGCGGTAGCAGCAGCTCGACGCTGCTGATGCCAGGCTCGGTCGCGGCGAAAGGCGCCAGCTTGGCGTCCGCCTCGTGGGGCTGGTGGTGGCTGGCGATGGCCGAGATCACCCCGGACTTGACCGCTGCCCGCAGGCCGTCGCGGTCGGCCTGGGTGCGCAGCGGCGGCTGCACGTGATAGAGGCTGGAGAAGTCGCGCAGGGCCTCATCGGTCAGGATCAGCTGATACAGGGCCACGTCGGCGGTCACCGGCAGTCCGCGGGCCTGGGCGTCGGCAATCATCTGCGCGCCGCGGGCACTGGTCAGCTGGCTGAAGTGAGCGCGCACGCCAGACTGTTCCACCAGCAGCAGGTCACGGGCCAGGGCCACGGTTTCGGCGCTTTCCGGGATGCCGGCCAGGCCGAGGAAGCTCGCCGTCGGCCCTTCATGGGCGATGCCGCCGGCCGCCAGGTCGTGGTCCTGGGCATGCAGGACCACGGTCAGGTTGAAGGTGGCGGCGTATTCTAGGGCGCGACACAGGGTACGGTGGTTGTTGAAACTGTGCAGGCCATCGCCAAAGGCCATGCAACCGGCGTCGCGCAACGCCACCAGCTCGGCCAGCTGTTCGCCGTCGAGGTTTTTGCTCAGAGCGCCGATGGGGAAGACCTTGCTGTGTCCGGCTTCACGGGCGCGGTCGAGAATCAGCTCGGTCACGGCCGAAGTGTCCAGCACCGGTTTGGTCTGCGGCGGGCAGCACAGGCTGGTCACGCCGCCGGCGGCGGCGGCCAGGGTTTCAGTGGCAATCGTGCCTTTGCGGCTGTAGCCGGGTTCGCGTAGGGATACGGCCAAGTCTACCAGGCCGGGGGCGGCTACCAAGCCGGTGGCGTCGATAGTTTGGTCGACGACAAAGTCAGCTGGGGCTTGGCCAAAGGCGGCGATCTTGCCGCCTTGCAGGTACAGGTCGGTGACTTGGTCGAGGCCGCTGGCCGGGTCGATCACGCGGGCGCCGAGGATACGGGTACGCATCAGTTCTGCTCCTCGCTGTCTTGGTTGAGTTGGCGTTGCGCGGCCTGGCCGCTCATGGCCATGGACAGCACGGCCATGCGGATGGCGATGCCGTAGGTGACCTGGTTGAGGATCACCGATTGCGGACCATCGGCCACCGCCGATTCGATTTCCACACCGCGATTTATCGGCCCCGGGTGCATGACCAGGGCGTCGGGCTTGGCCAGCGCCAGGCGCTGGATGGTCAGGCCGTAAAGGCGGTAGAACTCGCCCTCGCTGGGCAGCAGGCCACCCTGCATGCGTTCGCGCTGTAGGCGCAGCATGATCACCACGTCGACATCTTTCAGGCCTTCGGCGAGGTCGGTGTAGACGCTCACGCCGTATTGCTCAATGCCCACCGGCAGCAGGGTTTTCGGCGCGATCACACGGATGTCCGGGCAGCCCAGGGTTTTCAGGGCGAGCATGTCCGAGCGCGCCACCCGCGAATGGAGGATGTCGCCGACGATGGCCACCGAGAGATTCTCGAAGCTGCCCTTGTGCCGGCGAATAGTCAGCATGTCGAGCATGCCCTGGGTCGGGTGGCCATGGCGGCCGTCGCCACCGTTGATCACGGCGACGTTGGGGCACACGTGCTCGGCGATAAAGTGCGCGGCGCCGGAGTCGGCATGGCGCACCACGAACATGTCGGCGGCCATGGCTTCGAGGTTGCGCAGGGTGTCGAACAGCGTCTCGCCCTTGCTGGTCGAGCTGGTCGACACGTTCAGGCTGATCACGTCGGCTGACAGGCGCTGGGCCGCCAGCTCGAAGGTGGTGCGCGTGCGCGTGGAGTTCTCGAAGAACACGTTGCACACGGTCTTGCCGCGCAGCAGCGGGACTTTCTTCACGGCGCGGGCGCCGACTTCGAGGAAGGAGTCGGCAGTGTCGAGGATTTCCGTCAGCAGCTCGCGGGACAGGCCGTCGAGGGACAGGAAATGGCGCAGCTGGCCCTGGTCATTGAGCTGCAGCGGGCGCTTGGCGGCGGTCGGCGTCATCACGAGGGTCTCAGTGGGAGGCAAGAAGCTGGCGCTCAAGCGCGAGCGGAGTAGGGCCGTGCAATTTTACCCGCTCGCCGGGCGCGAGGGACAAGGTGGCACCGACCACGTCTGGGCGGATCGGCAGCTCGCGGGCATTCAGGTCGAGCAGGCAGACCAGGGTTACGCTGGCTGGTCGGCCGTAGTCGAACAGCTCGTTGAGGGCGGCGCGGATGGTGCGCCCGCTCATCAGCACGTCGTCGATCAGCACCAGATGCTGACCTTCGATCTCGAACGGCAGGGCCGAGGGCCGTACTTGCGGGTGCAGGCCGTTCTGGGTGAAGTCGTCGCGATAGAAGGATACGTCCAGGGTTCCTAGTGGCGCGGACTGGCCCATGGCCTGCAAGAGTGCTTCGGCCACCCACACGCCGCCGGTATGGATGCCGATGTAACGTGGCTCGGCAATCTGGTGCTGCTGCAGGTGGGCGCTCAGGGCGGCAGCCATCTGCGGCAGCAGTACGGCGGGATCAGGCAGGCTCATCACGGCTCCTCGGAGTGTACGGTGGTTGGCGCGGGCGCCGGGTTGGCTTCAAGCCAGCCTTGCAGCAGCAGCGCGGCGGCCAGGGCGTCCACCGGGTTTTCCCGGTAGCCGCCGCGTTGGCCTTGCGCCAGGCGCTCGCCCTTGGCTTCGTAAGTGGTCAGGCGTTCGTCGTGCATGTGCACCGGCAGGTTGAAGCGGCCGTTGAGGCGGCGGGCAAATTTCTCCGCGCGCGCGCTCATCTCGCTCGGGCTGCCGTCCATGTTCAGCGGCAGGCCGACGACGATGGCGTCCGGCTGCCATTCCTTGATCAGGGCCTCGACCTTCTGCCAGTCCGGCACGCCGTTATGCGCCTTGAGGATGCACAGCGCGCGGGCCTGGCCGGTGATGACCTGGCCGACGCCGACGCCGATCTGTTTGGTGCCGTAGTCGAAGCCCAGCAGCAGGCGCAGTGGCTGGCTCATCAGGCGTGCCCCGCCTGGCGAGTCAATAGGCTGAGGTTGACGCCCAGCCGCGCGGCAGCGGCGCTTAGGCGCTGCTCGGCGGGGATGTCGAAGAGAATCTGCGGGTCGGCCGGGCAGGTCAGCCAGGCGTTATCGGCCAACTCGCTTTCCAACTGGCCGGCTTCCCAGCCGGCGTAGCCGAGGGCGATCAGGTGTTGGCTCGGGCCCTGGCCGGCGGCGATGGCGAACAATGCATCTTGCGAGGTCGACAGGCCCAGTTCGCCGAGCTCAAGCGTGGCCTGGAACTGCTGGCCGCTGGGATGCAGGACAAAGCCGCGCTCGGTCTGCACCGGGCCGCCGGCAAAAATCGGTGAATCCTGCTGGACGCTGCCGTTCTGGTCGTCCGGGCGCAGCTGCTCGATCACGTCAGCCAGGCTCAAACCGCTGGGGCGGTTGATGATCAGGCCCATGGCGCCTTCGGCGTTGTGCTCGATCAGGTAGGTCACGGTCTGGGCAAAATGCGGATCGGCCATGTGCGGCATGGCAATCAGGAAGTGGTGCTTGAGGTAGGTCGGGGCGCGGTCTTTCATGGGCGCTAGTTTCAGGCTTCAAGCCCGTTGCTTCAAGCCTGACGTTGTTGCGACGGGCTTATGGCTAACGGCTGGACAGGCGGTCGCCACGCTCGAAGCGCCAGGTGCGGATGATTTCCAGGCGGTCGAACTCAGCCAGATCCTTGTTGAACGGGGCAAAGGGCGCGGCCAGGCGGACGATGCGCAAGGCGGCCTGGTCGAGGGTGTCCTGGCCGGAGGATTCCAGAACCTGGACTTCATACAAGGTGCCGTCGCGGTTGATCGACACCAGCAGGCGCAGGCTGCCGTAAATGCGCTGGCGGCGGGCTTCGTCGGGGTAGTTGAGGTTACCGATGCGCTCGATCTTCTTGCGCCATTCCTCTTTGTACCAGGCGCCTTTGTCGCGCATGGTCGAGGCGGCATTCAAACGATGAATTTTCGGTCGTTTGGCGTAGAGCTGCTGTTCCTGGGCCAGTTGTGCTTCCAGGCTGGCGATTTCTGCCGACAGCTGACTGCTGTCGAACACCGGGGCTGGGCGACTGGCGGGTTGTGGTTTGGCTTGCGCGGTTTTGACTGGGGTCTTCTGCGCTTGCGGGCTGCGGGTGGCGACGGCGGCTTTGGGCTTCTCTTTGCGCACGCTGGCCGGTGGTGCGCTGGGCGGGGTCACACGCTTGACCTCGGTGTCCTGAAACAGTGCTTGCTCGGTGGTTTTCGGCGCAGCCTTTTTGTCCAGGGTGCCGCTGCCTTGCTGGTTATTCTGCGCAAGAAAGTCAGCTTCTTTGGGTTTTTCGGCGCTTTTAAACGTGGAAAGGGTGATTTCCAGGGTTTTGCTGATCTGCCCTGGCTCAGCGAAGCTAAAGCTCAGGCCGAGAATCAGCGCCACATGCACCAGGGCCGCCAGAAAAAGGGTAAAGCCCAAGCGGTCCGCCGGGCGAACGCCGGAGGCTGCGGGTGCTGGGGTGCGGGCGGGCTTGTTCATGGCGCATCGGCTTGGCTCAAAGTGTCGCGCAGTCTGCCGGCTTGGGGCGGCAGGCTGCAAGCGACACGGTTCAAGCTGCCACCTGCGTCAAGCTTTGGGTGTGCTGCGTGCCTCCAGCTTGGCGGCGATCACCGCCATCAACTGCTCGGCGATGCAGGTGCCAAACGCGTTGTCGATTTCGCGGATGCAGGTGGGGCTGGTGACGTTGATCTCGGTGAGGTGCTCGCCGATCACATCGAGGCCGACAAACAGCAAGCCTTTTTCTCGCAGGGTCGGGCCGACCTGGGCTGCAATCCAGCGGTCGCGCTCGGTCAAGGGGCGGGCTTCGCCGCGGCCGCCGGCGGCTAGGTTGCCGCGGGTTTCGCCGGCCGCTGGGATGCGCGCCAGGCAATAAGGCACGGGCTCGCCGTCGATCATCAGGATGCGCTTGTCGCCGTCCTTGATGGCCGGCAGGTACGCCTGCGCCATGATTTGCTGGCGGCCATGGGCGGTCAGGGTTTCCAGAATCACCGAGAGGTTCGGGTCGCCTTCGCTGTGACGAAAGATCGAAGAGCCGCCCATGCCATCCAAGGGTTTGAGAATGATGTCACGTTGCTCGCGGGCAAACTCGCGCAGAATGTCGGCGCGCCGGCTGACCAGGGTTTTCGGTGTGCACTGCGGGAATTGCGTGGCAAACAGCTTCTCGTTGCAGTCACGCAGGCTTTGCGGGCGGTTAACCACCAAGACGCCGGCCTGTTCGGCTTGCTCCAGCAAATAGGTGGAGTAAACGAACTCGTTGTCGAAGGGCGGGTCCTTGCGCATCAGGATCACATCCAGCTCGCTGAGCGCGATGTCCTGCTCGGCGTCTAATTCGAACCAGTGCGATGAGTTGTCGAAGACCTGCAGCGGGCAGGTGCGTGCCCGAGCGACGCCTTCGCGTTGATAGAGGTCCTGTTGCTCCATATAGAACAACGACCAGCCGCGGGCCTGGGCGGCGAGCAGCATGGCCAGCGAGCTGTCCTTTTTAAAGGCAATGCTCGCAATGGGGTCCATTACTATCCCTAGGCGAATGCTCATGGGGGTAAATCCTCCGCAACTGGAAATCGACAGCCGGGTGGCTGTAGTGGCTAAGCTATAAGGCGCCAGGGTGGCGCCAGTGCGGTTTTCGGTCAAGCTGGCTGTGCCGCCCGAGGCTTATAGATTGCATGGGCAGAGTGTGCTAAAAAGGTCTGACGATTAGGGTGTAGCCCGTCGGTGACAGGGCCTTAGACGCGCTGGTATAAAGCAAAAATAACGACTCACCGAGGCGGATGGTAGGGCAAACATGGAACAGCATTCCGAGGGTTTGAGAGTAATGGTGATCGACGATTCGAAAACGATTCGTCGTACCGCTGAAACTCTGCTGAAGAAGGTCGGTTGCGACGTCATTACGGCTGTCGATGGCTTCGATGCGCTGGCCAAGATCGCAGACACGCACCCGAGTATTATTTTTGTCGACATCATGATGCCGCGACTCGACGGCTATCAGACCTGCGCCCTGATCAAGAACAACAGCGCTTTCAAGTCCACTCCGGTTATCATGCTGTCCTCCAAGGATGGCTTGTTCGACAAGGCCAAGGGGCGGATCGTTGGTTCTGACCAGTACCTCACCAAGCCCTTCAGCAAAGAAGAGTTGCTTGGCGCGATCAAGACCCATGTGCCGGATTTTGTCCCGGTGGAGCAAGCCTCCTGATGTCCGACCGCTAGGTCGGTGACGCCTATTCCAGATGGGGAACACCATGGCTCGAATTTTGATTGTTGATGACTCGCCGACGGAAATGTACAAGTTGACGGCCATGCTGGAAAAGCACGGCCATCAAGTACTGAAAGCGGAAAACGGCGCCGATGGCGTAGCCCTGGCTCGCCAGGAAAAACCCGATGCCGTGTTGATGGATATCGTCATGCCCGGCCTCAATGGCTTTCAGGCGACCCGTCAGTTGACCAAGGATGCCGACACCAGTCACATCCCGGTGATCATCGTGACGACCAAGGATCAGGAAACCGACAAGGTCTGGGGCAAGCGCCAAGGCGCCAAGGATTACCTGACCAAGCCGGTCGACGAAGCGACCTTGCTGAAAACGCTGAATGCAGTGCTGGTCGGCTGATCCAGCGTCAGCCTGTAAACCAATAATAAGAAGGCCAAGGCCCGCATGTCGGACGTACAAACCCCCTTTGAGCTTCTCCTCGAGATCGACCAGCGCTGCCGGCGCCTGGCTGCCGGCTTGCCGTCGCAGCAGGAAGCGGTGCAGACCTGGAGCGGTATCGGTTTTCGCATGGGCGAGCGTTTGTTCGTGGCTCCCATGGGCGAGATCGGTGAAGTCTTGCATGAGCCGCGCTACACCCTGTTGCCTGGGGTGAAGAGCTGGGTCAAGGGTGTGGCCAACGTGCGTGGTCGGCTCTTGCCGGTCATGGACCTGTGCAGCTTCTTCGGTGGCGACTTGTCGCCTCAGCGCAAGAAGCGGCGTGTTCTGATTGTCGATCACCAGGAAGTTTTCGCCGGTCTGACCGTCGATGAGGTGTACGGCATGCAACATTTTCCAGTTGATGCCTTCTCGGAGCAGTTGCCACCGCTTGAGGCGAGTATCCAGCCCTTTATTCACGGCATGTTTCAGCGTGAGCAGGCGTGGCTGGTATTCAGTCCCCATACGTTGGCGCAGCATTCGGGATTTCTCGACGTAGCCTTTTGAACACGATTTCGGTTGGGTCGGCATTGCCGGCCTTTGGACGTTTGATGAGTACCGTAGTGCGGTCGGTCCAGGCGGGGGCCAGATAATGAAAAAACTAAATGCAGGCAATTTTCTAGCTGGTATGCGCAGCAACACGCTGATCGCGGGACTCTTCATTGTCCTGATCGTTTCCATCGTGCTGCTGTTCGCCAACTTCGCGTACCTCAACACCCAGTCCGGCTACGACAAGGAGTACATCAGTAACTCCGGCGAGCTGCGTGTACTGTCGCAACGGATCGCGAAAGCGGCCACCGAAGCGGCGGCCGGCAAGGCGGAAGCCTTTGCCCTGTTGAAAGACGCCCGTAACGACTACGCCAAGCGCTGGGATGCGCTGGTAAAAGGCGATGACGTCAATGGCATCCCGCCGGCACCGGAAGCAGTACAGGCTGAAATGGCCGGTGTGCAGAAGGAATGGGACAGCATGCGGCAGAACGCCGATGCCATCCTGGCCAGTGAGCAGACCGTACTGTCTCTGCACCAGGTAGCCGCCACCCTGGCGGAAACCATTCCGCAGCTGCAGGTCGAGTACGAAGAGGTGGTCGAGATTCTGCTGCAGAGCGAAGCACCTGCGGCTCAGGTTTCTGTGGCCCAGCGCCAATCGTTGCTGGCTGAACGAATCCTCGGTTCGGTGAACAAGGTACTGACCGGTGACGAAGACTCGGTACAGGCCGCCGATATGTTCGGTCGTGATGCCAGCCTGTTCGGCCGGGTATTGACCGCCATGCTGGAAGGTAATGCGGCGATGGAAATTTCCAAGGTGACCGACAAGGAAGCCCTGGACCGTCTGGCCGAGATTTCCGAGCTGTTCCAGTTCGTTTCTGGTTCGGTAGACGAGATTCTGGAAACCTCGCCGGAACTGTTCCAGGTGCGTGAATCTGCCGGGACCATCTTCAACGGTTCGCAGATGTTGCTGGATAACGCCTCGAAGCTGACCGTCAGTTTTGAAAACCTGGCCGGTGGCCGTCACCTGAACACCTTGGCTGGTTATGTGCTGGGTGGCCTGGCGCTGGCGTCGATCATCCTCATCGGTTTTGCCATGGTGCGTGAAACCAATCGTCGTCTGGGTGAAACCGCCGAGAAGAACGAGCGTAACCAAGCGGCCATTCTGCGTCTGCTCGATGAAATCGCCGACCTCGCTGACGGTGACTTGACCGTGAACGCGACGGTAACCGAAGACTTCACCGGCGCCATCGCTGACTCGATCAACTACTCGATCGACCAGCTGCGCGACCTGGTAGAAACCATTAACCAGACTGCCGTACAGGTAGCAGGCGCCGCCCAGGAAACCCAGGCCACGGCGATGCACTTGGCTGAAGCGTCCGAGCACCAGGCCCAGGAAATTGCTGGTGCCTCCGCGGCAATCAACGAAATGGCCGTGTCGATTGACCAGGTATCGGCGAACGCCTCGGAGTCCTCCGCGGTAGCGGAGCGTTCCGTAGCCATCGCCAACAAAGGCAACGAAGTGGTGCACAACACCATCACCGGCATGGATAACATCCGTGAGCAGATCCAGGACACCTCGAAGCGGATTAAACGCCTCGGTGAATCGTCCCAGGAGATCGGTGACATCGTTAGTCTGATTAACGACATTGCTGACCAGACCAACATCCTCGCCCTGAACGCCGCGATCCAGGCCTCCATGGCCGGTGACGCAGGCCGAGGCTTCGCCGTGGTAGCGGACGAAGTACAACGCCTCGCAGAACGTTCCTCGGCTGCTACCAAGCAGATCGAGGCGCTGGTTAAGACGATTCAGACTGACACCAACGAAGCCGTTATCTCCATGGAGCAAACGACTTCCGAAGTGGTGCGCGGTGCCCGTCTGGCGCAGGACGCCGGGGTGGCACTGGAAGAGATTGAAAAGGTATCCAAGACCCTCGCGGCCTTGATTCAGAACATCTCCAACGCCGCGCGTCAGCAGGCCTCGTCGGCTGGCCACATTTCCAACACCATGAACGTGATCCAGGAAATTACCTCGCAGACGTCCTCTGGTACCACGGCCACCGCCCGAAGCATTGGTAACCTGGCCAAAATGGCCAGTGAAATGCGTAAGTCGGTATCCGGCTTCAACCTGCCGGACGCTCCGGACCAGGCTTAAGCACAGGGAGGCGCGGCGCTCCGCAAGGCGTGCCGCCATCGGGTCATGAGCGAGGGGCGCGAGATGCAGCCAAGCAGTGTGTGGGCCCTGAAACCCCTCGCCGACATGTCGGCGGCGGAGTTTCATGCCTGGCAAACGCTGCTGGAAGAGCGCACCGGGCTGGTGATCAACGAGCAGCGTCGGGCCTTTCTGCAGACCAGCTTGTCGGCACGAATGCGCGAGTTGGATGTCGCCGATTACGCCAGCTATTACCAGCAAGTGACCGATGGCCCGCGCGGTGCGGTGGAGTGGTCGACGCTGCTGGATCGTTTGACCGTGCAGGAAACCCGTTTTTTTCGTCATCCCGCGTCTTTCGCCTTGCTCCAGGACTACCTGCGCGAGCGGCTGGAGCGCGAGCCAGCGGGGGCGCCCTGGGCGTTGTGGAGTGTCGGTTGCTCCAGTGGTGAAGAGCCGTACTCGCTGGCCATCAGTGCCGCCGAGGTGCTACGCGAAAGCGCAGCGCCTGAACACTTTGGTGTAACCGGCACGGATATCAGCTTGAGTGCGCTGGGCAAGGCGCGGGAGGGCGTGTATGCCGCCCGCAAGCTGGAACAGCTGGATGAGAGCCTGGGGGCACGTTATTTCGCCGCCCAGGACGATGGTCGCTTCAAAGTGATACCGAGTTTGGCGGCACGCGTATGTTGCGCCCGGCTCAATGTGCTGGAACTGGCGAAAGCGCCGATGTCCGGTATGGACGTAATTTTCTGTCAGAACTTATTGATCTACTTTCGTCGCTGGCGCCGCCGCGAAATCCTCAACCGCCTGGCCGAACGCCTGGCGCCGGGAGGGCTGTTGGTGGTGGGCGTGGGCGAAGTAGTGGGTTGGCAACATCCGGACCTCGTGCCGGTGGCCAACGATCAGGTTCTCGCATTCACCCGGAAGGGATAGCAGACGGCTATGAGTGATCGGCACGACTATGTCGCCCTGGAGTGGGTCAAGGGCGAGATCGCGGAAACCCTGAAGCAAGCGCGTCAGGCCTTGGAGGCATACGTCGAGAGTCCGCAGGACTCCACACGCATGCGTTTCTGTCTGACCTATCTGCACCAGGTCCAAGGCACTCTGCAGATGGTGGAGTTCTACGGCGCCGCGCTGCTGGCTGAGGAAATGGAACAGCTGGCGCAGGCGCTGCTGGAAAACCGCGTGAGCAATCAGGGCGAAGCCCTGGAAGTGCTGATGCAGGCGATTCTGCAGTTGCCGGTGTACCTGGATCGCACCCAGAGCGCGCGGCGTGACCTCCCCATGGTGGTGTTGCCGCTGCTGAATGACCTGCGTGCGGCTCGCGGCGAGAAGCTGCTGTCGGAAACCAGCCTGTTTTCCCCCGATCTGACCGTCCGTCTGCCGGTTCTGTCCCACGATTCTTTGGCCCAGTTGCGCACTGCCGAGTTGCCGGTGCTGCTGCGTAAGCTGCGGCAGATGCTGCAGATGGCCCTGGTCGGGGTCATTCGCAATCAGGATATGGCCACCAACCTAGGCTATATGGCGCGGGTTTTTGCTCGCCTGGAAACCCTGTGCAAAGAGGCGCCCCTTGGCCCGCTGTGGCAGATCGCTTCCGGCATGGTCGAAGGCCTGGCCAATGGCAGCGTGAGTCATGGCACCTCGGTGCGTACCTTGCTGCGCCAGGTCGATAAAGAGCTCAAGCGTCTGGTCGAGCAGGGTGCCGATGGCATCAACCAGGCGGCGCCCGATGATCTGGCCAAGAACCTGTTGTTCTATATCGCCAAGGCCAACACCCAATCGCCGCGCATTCGTGTGCTGAAAGAACAATATCGTCTGGACGATGCGCTGCCTGATACCGATGTGGTCGATGAGGAACGTGCCCGCCTGGCCGGTCCGGATCGTGATGCCATGCGTTCGGTGGTGGCGGCACTCTGTGAAGAGCTGGTGCGGGTCAAGGACAGCCTGGACCTGTTCGTGCGCAGCGACCGCAGCAAGGTGGCCGAGCTGGAAAGCCTTATGGCGCCGCTCAAGCAGATCGGCGATACCCTCGCTGTGCTGGGCTTCGGTCAGCCGCGTAAAGTCATTCTCGATCAAATTGATGTGATGCACGGCCTGGCCACCGGCCAGCGTGAGCCCAGCGATGCATTGCTGATGGATGTCGCCGGTGCGTTGCTTTACGTCGAAGCGACCCTGGCGGGCATGGCCGGTCCGGCCGACGAAGGCAGCCGTGAAGAAAGCCATCTGCCCACCACCGATGTGGCGCAGATTCACCAGTTGGTGATCAAGGAAGCGCGTACCGGCCTGGAGCAGGCCAAAGACGCCATCATCGAATTCATTGCCTCGCAGTGGAATCATGAGCACCTGGCCCGCGTCCCCGAGTTGTTGACTCAGGTCCGTGGCGGTCTGGCGATGATTCCCCTGGCCCGTGCCGCAGACCTGCTGCAGGCCTGCAACCGCTACATCCAGGAACAGTTGCTGGTGCGCAAGGCCGTGCCCAACTGGCAGAACCTCGACACCCTGGCCGATGCCATCACCAGCGTCGAGTACTACCTCGAACGCCTGTCGGAAGACCATGCCGCCCAGGGCGATCTGATCCTCGACGTGGCGGAAGAAAGCCTGGAAAGCCTGGGCTATCCGCTGAAGGAAAAACCTTCGATTCTCGACTGGCCGGCAACGGTTGCTGAGGCGCCTGCGCCATTGGCCGATCCGCTGGCGGATATCGAGGTGCTGGCGGATGAGCCGCTGGAAGAGATTGCCCAGGCATTGCCCGATGAGCCGATGGAGTTGCTTGCCGAGGACACCGATGTTCGCGCTGCTGACGCGGATGGCGAACTCGATGAGTCGTTTGCCGAGTTGGCCGCTGATGTTTCTGCGCCGCTGCTTGACGAGCATCACTGGGACCTGAGCGAACCTTTGGCGGTCAGCGATGAGCCGCTGGATTTCAGTCTCGATACGCCGCTGGAAAGCCTTGAAAGCCTGCAAGCGCTGGAAAGTCTGGATGTGCAGGAGCTGTCGCTGCCCGAGAGCACCCTGGCGTTCGACGAACTGAGCCTCAATGATGCCCCGGCGCACTGGAGTGAGGCCGAACTGGCCGAACTGGAGTTGCCCGACGTCGAGTTGCCAGTCATGGTCGACGAGCCTCAGGCGCCGGCGGAGGTTGCTGACAAAGCCCTGTCGATGGCCGACGTAATGGCCGCGCCGGTGCAGGCGATCAATCCGCCAGCCCAGGACGTGCCGCCCAGCCTGTTGCCGCCGCCGGCCGATGAAGAGCCGGTGGACGAAGAGCTGCTGGAAGTGTTTGTCGAGGAAGCCGGCGAGGTGCTGGAAACCATCGCCGAATACCTGCCGCAATGGCGTGCCGATACTGCCAACAAGGAGGCCCTGAGCGAAGTGCGCCGGGCCTTCCACACCCTCAAGGGCAGTGGTCGGATGGTGCGCGCGCTGGTGATTGGCGAGTTGGCCTGGTCGATTGAAAACCTGCTCAATCGCGTGCTGGATCGCAGCATCGAACCGGCTGAACCGGTGCAGCAGGTCATCGCCGAGGTGGTCGAGTTGCTGCCGGCCCTGGTCGAAGAATATGCCGCCAAGGCCCAGCGTCAGCGTGACGATGTCGATCTGCTGGCCGCCACCGCCCATGCTTTGGCCAAAGGCCAGCCTCCGGCTGCCAGCGCGGTTGTGCCAGCGGCGCCGGTCGCCGTGGCCACTGCCCTGGCCGGCGCAGACGACGAGGAACTGATTGATCCGCAGTTGCTGGAGATTTTCCGCAACGAGGCAGAAACCCACCTGGATACCCTAGTGGGCTTCCTGGCCGATTGCGCGCAGGAGCTGCCGCGGCCGGTCAGCGATGATCTGCAGCGTGCCCTGCACACACTGAAGGGCAGCGCCTATATGGCCGGCATTCTGCCGATTGCCGAAATCGCCGCACCGCTGGAAAAACTGGTCAAGGAGTTCAAGGCCAACCTGATTTCCATGGACATGGCCGAAGCCGAGCTGCTCAGCAGTGCGGAAAAACTCTTCCGCCAAGGCTTGGAACAGCTGGAAAGCCAGCCCTTGGCGCCAATCGACGGTGCGCCAGCGTTTCTCGCACGGGTTCAGGCCCTGCATCAGGAGCGCCTGGCCGCGGCCGAAACGTCGCGCCAGGGCGATGCCGGCGAAAGCCGTGATCCGCAGTTGATCAACAGCTTCCTCGCCGAAGGCCTGGACATCCTGCTGGACGCCGACGACCTGCTGCGCCGCTGGCGCGAGCAACCCTCCGAGCAGCAGGAGCTCAGTGCCCTGCTGGCGGAGCTGAATACCCTCAGCCGCAGCGCCGAGATGGCCGAACTGCCCCAGGTCAGCCAGATCTGCGAGGCCTTGCTGGATGTCTACGGTGCCGCTCAGGACGGGCGTCTGGCGGTTAGCGAGGGCTTCTTCAACGAGGCCGAAAACGCCCATGAAGCGCTGGTCCATATGATGGATCAGGTGGCGGCAGGGCTGCAGGTCGGCGAGCAACCCGAGCGTGTGCTCGCCCTGCGCCAACTGCTGGAAACCACCCTGGATGACGCGACCCTGGCGCTGTTGGTGCCGGGTGAGGAACAGGCCCTTGAGGTTGTCGAGTTAGCCGACATCGAGCAGCCCTGGACGGCCGCGGATGTGCCGCCAGTGGCCGAGACGGCCTGGCTTGCTGCGGACGAGACGGCGGCCGAGCTTGAGCCCGAACCAGAAGCTTTTACGCCGGCAGACAGCAGCCTTGCGCTGGATGCCGAGATGGTCGAGATCTTCCTCGAGGAAGCCGTGGACCTGCTCGAAAGTGCTGGTCAGGCCCTCGAACGGCTGCTGGCCGAGCCTGAAAACCCGCGTGCCTTGTCGTCCTTGCAGCGCGATCTGCACACCCTCAAGGGCGGTGCACGGATGGCTGAGATTCGCCCGATCGGCGACCTCGCCCATGAGTTGGAATCGCTTTATGAAGGCCTGGTGGATCGTCGTTACAGCTTCTCGCCAGCACTCAGCAGCCTGCTGCAACAGAGCCATGATCGTCTCGCCGTGTTGCTGGACGAGCTGCAGGCGCAGCGCCCACTGACCCAGCCCGAGGCGCTGATCGAGGCCATCCGCACGTTCCGTCAGGGCGGCGGTTTGAGCAGCGCAGAATCGAGCATTGCCGACGAGCCTGAGGCGCAAGCCAGTCCGCAGCTGGAGATTGACGCAGCCAGCCCCGGCGCCGAGGACGAGACCCTGGAACTCGTCGAGGTCGAGGACATTGAGTACGCCTTGCCCGACGAGGCGCTGTCACTGGATGGTCTGGCCTGGAGCGAAGAGCCTGAACTGCCGGCCCTCGATGTGGCGGATTTGTCCGCGGAGCTGAGCAATGACGAGCTGGTCGAGGTCGCCGAAATCACCGAGCCTGTCGCGCATCTAGACGAGATTGACCTGTCCTTGCCATCGCTCAGCATCGAAGCCGAAGCCGAAGCCGAAGCCGAAGCCGAAGCCGAAGCCGAACTGGATCTGGATCCGGATGCCGAACTGCCAGCCGAGCTGGAGTCCTTGTCGGTCAGCGAGTTTGCGGCCGAGCCTGAGTTCATCGCGCCCGCCCAGCCCGAAGCCATAGTGCCCACCGCGCTCGCCAGCAGTTATGACGATGAGCGTGATCCGGAGCTGGTGGAAATCTTCCTTGAAGAAGGCTTCGACATCATCGACAGCGCCGGTGCTTCCCTGCAGCGCTGGATGGAAGACACCAATAACAGCCTGGAGCTGGAAGCCCTGCAACGCGATCTGCACACCCTCAAGGGTGGTGCGCGGATGGCGGAAATTCGTGAAATCGGCGACCTGGCCCACGAGCTGGAGTTCCTCTACGAAGGCCTGGGCAATGGTCGCTTGCGTGCCAGCCCGCCGCTGTTCGGGCTGCTGCAGGCGTGTCATGACCGGCTCGCCGAGATGCTTGAGGCCGTGCGCGACAAGCGTGGCGTACCGGATGGCGAGGCGCTGATTGCCACCATCAAGCACTTCCGCGCCAACCCCGACGAACAGTTGAGCATGCCGTCCAGCGTGCACCTGAAAGCCGTGGCGCCAGTGCTTGAGGACAACCCGGAAGCCGACGACATCCTCGACATCTTCCTCGAAGAAGCCGATGAACTGCTGGAAGAGCTGGAAAGTGCTGCTGGACGGTTGGAAAGCTCGGCGCAAGACAGTGCTCCGGTTGCCGATATCCTGCGCGTTTTGCACACCCTTAAAGGCGGTGCGCGCCTGGCCGGCCAGCGCCGTCTGGGTGATCTCTGTCATGACCTCGAACAGCATTTGACTGAGGCCCAGCAGCACGGAGCGCCTTGGCCGGAAAGCCTGTTTGTCGATGTGCAATCGGGCTTCGAAGGCCTGCAGGGCGAGCTGGAGCTGTTGCGTCAGCGCTTGTACGACAACACCGCTGCCGACGCCGCCGTGGTTGCACAGGAGGCCGCCGAGCCGCTGGTCAGCCCCGACGTCAGTGTCGAGGCGCCGTTGCCGGTGCTCGATAGCCCGTTCCTGGCCGCCAGTGCGCTGCCGGCGAAAGTCGAAATTGCCCGAGTGCTACCGTTCGTGCGCCGCGCTCAGGAAGCCGCCCTCGAAGCCGCCTCCCGGCGCGCGCCGCAGGAGCTGGTCAAGGTGCCGGCGGACTTGCTCGAAGGCCTGGTCAACCTGGCCGGTGAAACCTCGATCTTCCGCGGTCGGGTCGAGCAGCAGGTCAGCGACGTCAGCTTCACCCTCGGCGAGATGGAAGCCACCATCGAGCGGGTGCGTGACCAGTTGCGCCGCCTCGATACCGAGACCCAGGCGCAGATTCTCAGCCGTTACCAGGCCGAGGCCGAGCGGGTGGGGTACGAAGATTTCGACCCGCTGGAAATGGACCGTCACTCGCAGTTGCAGCAACTCTCGCGAGCGCTGTTCGAGTCAGCGTCCGACTTGCTCGACTTGAAGGAAACCCTGGCCGCGCGTAACCGCGACGCCGAAACCCTGTTGCTGCAACAGGCACGGGTCAACACCGAGCTGCAGGAAGGCCTGATGCGCACGCGCATGGTGCCGTTCGACCGCCTGGTGCCGCGCCTGCGCCGGATCGTGCGCCAGGTGGCGGGCGAGCTGGGCAAACAGGTGGAATTCAGCGTCGGCAACGCCGATGGTGAGATGGACCGTACCGTGCTGGAGCGCATCGTCGCGCCGCTGGAGCATATGCTGCGTAACGCCGTCGACCACGGTATTGAGCGTTCCGAGCAGCGTCTGGCCGCCGGCAAGCCAGAAGTCGGCAATATCCGCCTGACCCTGGGCCGTGAAGGCGGCGACATCCTCCTGACCCTCAGCGATGACGGCGGCGGGATCAAGCTCGACGCCGTGCGGCGCAAGGCCCTGGAGCGCGGCATGATGGATGCCGAGTCGGACCTCAGCGATCACGAGATTCTGCAGTTCATCCTTGAAGCCGGCTTCTCCACGGCCGAGCAGGTCACGCAGATTTCCGGGCGTGGCGTCGGCATGGACGTGGTCCACTCCGAGGTCAAGCAGCTCGGCGGCTCCATGAGCATCGAGTCGACCCCCGGCGAAGGCACGCGCTTCCTGATTCGCCTGCCGTTTACCGTGTCGGTCAACCGCGCGCTGATGGTGCTCTCAGGTGAAGACCTGTACGCCATCCCGCTGAACACCATCGAAGGTATCGTGCGGGTTTCCCCTTACGAGCTAGAGGCCTACTACGGCCCGGATGCGCCGCGCTTCGAATATGCCGGGCAGACCTACGAGCTGAAATACCTCGGCGACCTGCTCAACAATGGCCAGCAACCCAAGCTGGTGGGCCAGAGCCTGCCGCTGCCGGTGATTCTGGTGCGCTCCAAGGAGCACGCCGTGGCGGTGCAGGTCGACAGCCTGGCCGGTTCGCGCGAGATCGTGGTGAAGAGCCTCGGTCCGCAGTTCGCCGGTGTGCATGGCGTGTCGGGGGCGACCATCCTTGGTGACGGTCGCGTGGTGATCATTCTCGACCTGCTGGCCACCATCCGTGTCCTGCATGCCCACCTGCTGACCCAGCTGCAACCGCGCCTGGTCAGTCCGGCGGCGCCGAGCGCGGCGGAGATAGAAGCGGACCGCCCGACCCTGGTCATGGTGGTCGACGATTCGGTCACTGTGCGCAAGGTCACCAGCCGCCTGCTGGAACGCAACGGAATGAACGTGCTGACCGCCAAGGACGGGGTGGATGCCATCGCCCAGTTGCAGGAGCGCAAGCCCGACATCATGTTGCTCGACATCGAAATGCCACGCATGGACGGTTTCGAAGTGGCCACCCTGGTGCGCCACGATGAGCGTCTGAAAGACCTGCCCATCATCATGATCACCTCGCGTACCGGCAGCAAGCACCGTGAGCGGGCCATGGCGATCGGCGTCAACGAGTACCTGGGCAAGCCGTATCAGGAATCCCTGTTGCTCGAAACCATTCAGCAGTTGGTCAAAAAAAATGACTGAGCAAGCTGCCGCACGCATTGCCGTCCTCGCCGATACCTCGCTGCAGCGCCATGTGCTGCAGCAGGCTCTGGTCGCCAATGGCTACACCGTGGTGCTCAATAGCGACCCGGCGCGCCTCGATGAGGAGGCCCTGGCGGCCTGCGAGACCGACCTGTGGCTGGTGGACCTGGCGCAGTCGGACGATTCGCCGCTGGTCGACAACCTGCTGGAGCGCGCCACCGCCCCGGTGCTGTTCGGTGAGGGGCACGCCCCCGAACGGCACTCGGAAAATTACCCGCGCTGGGAACGGCGCCTGTTCGGCAAGCTGAAGAAATTAGTGGGTGACCCGGCCCAGGGCGTCGGCCGCAGCCTTGAAGCGTTGCTCGCCGACTCCTCTCGGCCGGCGCGTTTGGAGTTGCCTCAGTCGCTCGCCGACATGCCGCTGGCGGCCGGTGAACCAGCTCGTCAGGTCTGGTTGCTGGCGGCCTCCATGGGCGGTCCGGCAGCGGTCAAAGAGTTCCTCGATGCGCTGCCGGGCGGCCTGCCGGTTGGTTTTGTTTACGCCCAGCATATCGATGCCAGCTTCGAGGCCAGCCTGCCGCAAGCCGTGGGCCGCCACAGCCAGTGGAAGGTCAACCAGGCCCGTCACGGCGATGCCATTCGTTGCGGCGAAGTGGTGGTGGCGCCGATCAGTTTTGAATTGGGCTTTGCCGATGACAGTGCCATGAGCATTGCCGATCGCGGCTGGCCGGAGCCCTACAGCCCGTCGATCGACCAGATGATGCTCAACCTGGCCCAGCATTTCGGCGCCCAGTGCGGCGTGATGGCGTTCAGCGGCATGGGCAGTGACGGCAGCGCCGCAGCGGCCTATGTGCGCCGTCAGGGCGGTGAAATCTGGACCCAGCGTGCCGACAGTTGTGCCTGCGCGAGCATGCCCGACAGCCTGCGCGAAGGTGGCTACAGCCAATTCAGCGGTTCGCCGCGAGAGCTGGCCGAGGCCTTGGTCAATCATCTGGCCGGACAGTGCAGCTGAAGCTGCCAGCGTTGAGTACTAGGAAGTCGTCATGAGCCAAGCCGTAGCCACTACCCCCGCCACCTCCAGCACCCTGACCGGGCTGGTAGTGCCCCTGAGTGATCGCAACCTGTTGTTGCCCAACGTCGCCTTGGCCGAGCTGATGCCCTACCGCGCGCCGCTGGCGACGCCGGGCATGCCCGCATGGATGCTGGGCCAGGTGGCCTGGCGCGACCTGCGCTTGCCCTTGCTGTCGTTTGAGGCCGCGTCCGATGGTCAGGCGCAGATCGGCAGCAATGCTCGGGTGGCGGTGATCAACGCCCTAGGTGGCCGTCCCCACGTGAAGTTTCTGGCGCTGCTGGTGCAGGGCATTCCCCGCTCGGTCAAGCTGGACAGCACCCTCGCGCGCGCTAATGTGCCGCTGGCGCCGTTGGAGCTGGATGCGGTGAACCTTGCCGACAACCTGTTGAAGATCCCCGATCTGGTCGGGCTGGAGCAGATGCTGGTGGATGCCGGCTTGATCTAGGCTCGTCGCGGGCAAACAAAAGCCCCGGTACCCAGGACAACCCGCAAGGGTTGGCCGAGTACCGGGGCTTGGTTGTTTCTACGGCTTAGGGTTTGGCTTCAATCGCCGGTTTTCCCAGCTCGGCCAGTTCGGCCTGCAGGTTGTCTTCCGAGCGGTGGCCGCCCCAGTAGTCGGCATTCTTGATCCCGAGTTTTTCCGGGTGGAACACCGGGTCCAGGCCAAGCTTCTGTTGCGCCTCGTAATCACGCAGGCAAACGAAAGCGGTCTTGTGCATGAGGATGATGGCGATGATGTTCAGCCAGGCCATCAGGCCGACGCCGATATCGCCCAGGCCCCAGGCCAGGTCGGCGGTCTTGATCGTGCCGTAGACGGTGGCGGCGATCAGGGCGAACTTGAGCACCACGGTCAGCCAGGGCCGATTCACCTTGCGGTTGATATAGGCGATGTTGGTTTCGGCGATGTAGTAGTAGGCGACGATAGTGGTGAAGGCGAAGAAGAACAGCGCCACGGCCACGAACACCGAGCCGAAGCCGGGCATGATGTTTTCCATCGCCGTTTGCACATAACCGGGTCCGGCAGCGACGCCGGCAATCCCGGTAAACATCGCTTCACCATTCGGGCCCTGAACGTTGTACTGGCCGGTGATCAGCAGCATAAAGGCGGTGGCCGAGCAGACGAACAGGGTGTCTACGTACACCGAGAACGCTTGCACCAGGCCTTGCTTGGCCGGATGGCTGACCGCAGCCGCCGAAGACGCGTGCGGGCCAGTACCCTGACCGGCTTCGTTGGAGTACACGCCACGCTTCACGCCCCACATGATCGCCAGGCCGAGGATGGCACCGAAGCCGGCATCCATCCCGAAGGCGCTTTTGAAGATCAGGGCGATCACCGCCGGCAGCTGCTCGATATTCAGCATCACCACGATGCAGGCGACGATGATGTATCCCAAGGCCATAAAGGGAACGACCACTTCTGCGAAGCTAGCGATGCGCTTCACGCCGCCGAAGATGATAAAACCGAGCATGATCGCCAGCACGGCGGCGGTGGTGTTGGGGTGGATGCCCAGGGCCATTTCCACGCTGGAGGCGATGGAGTTGGCTTGCACGCCCGGCAGCAGCAGGCCGCAGGCAATGATGGTGGCGATGGCGAAGATCCACGCATACCACTTCATGCCCAGGCCTTTCTCGATATAGAACGCCGGGCCGCCACGGTACTGGCCGTCGATTTTCTCTTTGTAGACCTGGCCGAGGGTCGACTCGACGAAGGCCGAGCTGGCGCCGAGGAACGCCACCATCCACATCCAGAACACCGCGCCGGGGCCGCCGAAGGTGATGGCGGTGGCCACGCCGGCGATGTTGCCGGTGCCCACGCGTCCGGCCAGGGTCATGGTCAGGGCCTGGAATGAGCTGACGCCGTGCTCGTCGGTCTTGCCGCCGAACATCAGCTTGATCATTTCCTTGAGGTGACGCACCTGCAGGAAACGCCCGCGCAGGGAGAAATACAGGCCCACGCCCAGGCACAGATAAATCAGCGCTGGGCTCCAGATCACGCCGTTGATGGTGTTGACCAATTCATTCATGCCGCATTACTCCAGGGTCTGTTGCAGCCAAGGGTAGTGGCTGCGCCGTTATTGTTATGGCGGATAAGCCAGCGTCGCGGCGGCCTGGATCAGGCGGCCGCGACGGGGGTTAGACAAGCAAACGATAGGCCAAGGCACTGGAGCGTGCGATCAGAAAAGCGACAGTTGAGACTAGAAATTCCCCCTAACTGTTATGCCGCGCCGAGGTTGCGGCGACGGTGTGCAGCCTTAGAAATCGCCCCACAGTTGCTGCGCCACGCTGAGGGCGACGGCCGCGGCGGTTTCCGTGCGCAGCACGCGCGGGCCCAAGCGTGCGGCCTGGAAGTTGGCGGCGACAGCCTGGCTCACCTCATTATCGTTGAGGCCGCCTTCGGGGCCGATCAGAAACGCCAGGGAGGCGGGCTTGGCGTGGCTGACCAGTGGCTCGGCTACCGGGTGCAGCACCAGCTTCAACTCCGCCTCGACCTGCGCCAGCCAGTCGGCCAGCAGCTGCGGCGGATGAATCAGCGGCACGGTCGAGCGCCCGCATTGCTCGCACGCGCTGATGGCCACCTGTTGCCAGTGGGCCAGGCGCTTGTCGGCGCGTTCATCCTTGAGGCGCACCTCGCAGCGTTCGCTAACGATCGGGGTGATCTCGGCCACACCCAGCTCGGTGGCCTTCTGGATGGCCCAGTCCATCCGCTCGCCGCGGGACAGGCCCTGGCCCAGGTGCACGCGCAGGGGCGAGTCGGGCTGGCCGGGCAGTTGCTCGGTCAGTTCTACGCGCACGCTTTTTTTGCCCACTTCGATCAACTGGCCGAGGTATTCCTGGCCGCTGCCGTCAAACAGCTGCACCGCGTCGCCGGCGCTGTGTCTGAGCACGCGACCGATATAGTGGGCCTGTTCTTCCGGCAGGGCGTGCTGGCCGAGGCTGAGGGGGGCGGCGATGTAGAAACGGGAAAGGCGCATGGGAACCCGGCGGCGGCAGTCAGTGGAAAGCCGCCAGTTTAACAGGCTGACTGGCCGTGGTGGCGGCCCGCCAGCCTGTGCCTGTCAGCCCGGATCGCGGTGGTTGGGGTGCAGATTGCTGCTCACCGCCACGCTGACGCTGTCACGGCAGGCGATGTCGATGCCTTCGCTGGCCACCTCGGCGAGGAAGTCGATCTGCTCGGGGGTGATCACATACGGCGGCAGGAAGTACACCACGTTACCCAGCGGGCGCAGCAGGGCGCCGCGCTCCAAGGCGTGCTGGTAGACCTTGAGGCCGCGGCGTTCCTGCCAGGCATAGGGAGTTTTGCTGGCTTTGTCCTGGACCATTTCGATGGCCAGGGCCATGCCGGTCTGGCGCACTTCGGCGACGTGCGGGTGATCGACCAGGTGCGCCGTGGCAGTTGCCATGCGCGTAGCCAGGGCCTTGTTGGCTTCAATGACGTTGTCGTCGCGGAAGATGTCCAGGGTCGCCAGCGCCGCCACGCAGGCCAGCGGGTTGCCGGTGTAGGTGTGCGAATGGAGGAAGGCGCGCAGTGTGGCGTAGTCGTCGTAGAACGCCTGGTACACGGTGTTGGTGGTCAGCACCGCGGCCATCGGCAGGTAGCCGCCGGTGAGGGCCTTGGACAACACCAGGAAGTCCGGGGTGATGCCGGCCTGCTCACAGGCGAACATGCTGCCGGTACGACCGAAGCCGACGGCGATTTCGTCGTGAATCAGGTGCACGCCGTAGCGGTCGCAGGCTTCGCGTAGAAGGGTGAGGTAGATCGGGTGGTACATGCGCATGCCGCCGGCGCCCTGGATCAGCGGCTCGACGATTACCGCCGCCACTTCGTGGTGGTGCTCGGCCAGGGTCTGTTCCATGGCGGCGAACATGTTGCGCGAGTGTTCTTCCCAGCTCATGCCCTCGGGGCGCAGGTAGCAGTCCGGGCTCGGTACCTTGAGGGTGTCCAGCAGCAGGGATTTGTAGGTGTCGGTGAACAGCGCCACGTCGCCCACCGACATCGCCGCCACGGTTTCGCCGTGGTAGCTGTTGGTCAGGGTGACGAAGCGGCTCTTGCCGCTCTGGCCGCAGTTGCGCCAGTAGTGGTAGCTCATCTTTAGCGCCACTTCGATGCCTGATGAGCCGTTGTCGGCGTAGAACACCCGGTCCAGGCCGGCCGGGGTGATCTGCACCAGGCGCTCGGACAGCTCGATCACCGGCTGATGGCTGAAGCCGGCGAGCATCACGTGTTCGAGGTTGTCGAGTTGGTCCTTGAGGCGCTGGTTGATGCGCGGGTTGCCATGACCGAACACGTTGACCCACCAGGAGCTGACCGCATCCAGGTAACGCTTGCCGTCGAAGTCTTCCAGCCACACACCGTCGCCGCGCTTGATCGGGATCACCGGCAGGCGCTCATGGTCTTTCATCTGCGTGCAGGGATGCCAAAGTACGGCCAGATCGCGTTGCATCCACTGGGCATTCAGGCTCATTGCGTTGCTCTCCATTAACGATCCGCGAAGCCTATCAGAAGCGCGCGCCGGCTTTCGCGGCACAGCGTCGGATACGTCTGGTCCGGGGTTGGAGCCTGGCGTATCCTGCGCGCCGTTGTTTCGCTTTGTAGGAATGGGCAGATGCTGGCTGGATGGTTGCGCGCTTCGGCGCTGGTGGTAATGGGTTTGTGCGGCGCGTTGGCGCAGGCGGCAGATAAACAACCGACGGTGATCGTGGTCGGTGGCGGTCTGTCGGGGCTGTCGACGGCCTACGAGCTGCAGCAGGCGGGCTGGCAAGTCACCTTGTTGGAAGCCAAACCGACCATTGGCGGTCGCTCCGGCCTGGCGGCCAGCGAGTGGATCGGCAGCGCCAAGGCGCAGCCGGCGGTGCATGGTTACCTGCAGCGCTTTAAGGTCACGGCCCTGCCGGCGCCTGATTTCGTGCGTACGCCGGGTTACCTGATTGATGGCAAGTACTTCAATCTGGCCGACCTGGAAAAAACCAAGCCGGCGGTGGCCGCGAGCCTCAAACAGTACGAAAAGGCTCTGGATGGCTTGGCCGCTGGCATGGCCGACCCGCTCAAGCCGATGGCCAGCAGTGAGTTGTTTGCCCTCGACCAGAGCAACGTCGCGCGCTGGCTTGACCAGCTCAAGCTGGAGCCAACGGCGCGCATGCTGGTTAATCAGCGGATTCGTGCCCGCTATGACGAGCCGTCGCGCTTGTCGCTGCTCTATCTAGTGCAGCAGGCTCGTGTGCAACGTGGCGTGGCCGACGGTGACCAGCGCGCCGCACGCTTGCCGGGTGGCAGCCAGGTGCTGGCCCAGGCTTTTCTCAAGCAGCTGAAAGTGATCAAGACCAATTCACGGGTCTCTGCCATCAGCCAGGACAAGGATGGCGTGTTGGTTAAGGCCGGTGCCGTCGGCTATCGCGCCGACTACGTGGTGAGTGCCCTGCCGCTGCGCGCTCTGGCGCAGATTCAGATCTTGCCGGCCCTCGACGTGGTTCGCCAGAAAGCCCTGAAGGGCACCAACTATGGCTGGCGCGACCAGATTCTGCTGAAGTTCAAGACTCCGGTATGGGACAGCAAGGCGCGTTTGAGCGGCGAGATTTTCAGCGACCAGGGCCTGGGCATGCTGTGGATCGAGCCGGCCACCAAGGGTGGCGCCAACGTGCTGGTTAACCTCTCGGGTGACAATGCGCGCTTGCTGCAGAGCTTTGGCGACCGTCAGGTGGCCGACCAGGTGCTGATCCGCTTGCACGGTTACTTCCCCAAGGCGCGCGGTGCCTTTGCCGGTTACGAGATGCGCCGCTACAGCGCCGATACCGGTATCGGCGGTGCGTACTTGGCCTTTGGTCCGGGGCAGATGAGCCGTTACTGGTTGCTGTGGAACAAGCCGCAGGACCGCCTGGTGTTCGCCGGTGAGCACACCGATGCGCTCTACCCTGGCACCCTTGAAGGCGCTCTGCGCAGCGGCCAGCGTGCCGCCAGTCAGGTGATCGCCCTGCACAGCGGCAAATCCCTGGAGCCGCAGGCCGCAGTCGCCGCCGCACCGGCCAAAGCCAAAACGGCGGAAGAAAAACCGGGCTTCTTCACGCGCCTGTTCAACTAAGCCTGCACAGGCGCTGCGGCCAACTCCTGACTGAGCTGGTCGAAAGCGCTGACGGCGCTGATAAACACCTGGCCGCTGAGGGGCTTGAGCAGCAGATCACTGTGCTTGAGTTTGTCCATCAGCGGGCCTTTGACCTCGGCCAGGTGCAGCTTGATGCCTCGCGCGGCCAGGCTCTGGTTGAGCTCGGCGAGGGCATACAGGCCGGTGGTATCGATCAGGTTGATGGCGGTCATCACCAGCACCAAATGACGGGTTTCGCCCGTTAGGGTCTGTAGCACACGGTCGCTGATCAACTCGGCATTACCGAAAAACACCCCGGCATCGATGCGCAGCAGAACGATCTGCGGATGGGTCTCGGCCGCATAGCGCTCGATATTGCGGAAGTGCTCGCTGCCCGGCAGGCGGCCGAGCACGGCGATGTGCGGGCGGCTGGCGCGCCAGATCACGGTGCCCAGGGAGAGCACCACGCCGAGCATCACCCCTTCCTCCACGCCCAGTAGCAACACTCCACTAAAGGTGACTAGCCAGGCCACGGCGTCGGCGCGGTCGTAGCGCCAGGCTTCCCGTGGGGTGGTGAGGTCGAGCATGCCGAACACGGCAATGATGATGGTGGCGGCCAGCGCCGGTAGCGGTAGCCAGGCCAGCCAGGCGTTCGGGGTGACCAGCAGCACGGCCAGCAGCAGTGCGGTAATCACGCTGGCCAGGGGCGTGTTGGCGCCGGCGGCATAGTTGACTGCCGAGCGCGAGATGCTGCCGGTGACTGGGAAACCACCCGATAGCGCACTGGCGACGTTGGCGGCGCCCAGGCCGAGCAGCTCCTGGTTGGTGTTGATGCGTTCGCCGCGCCGCTGCGCCAGGGTTACGGCAGCGGATTGGCCGGAGAGGAACACCATAAAGCCGATCAGCAGCGACGGCGCCAGCAGGTTGCGCAATTGCTCCGGCGACAGGCTCAGCCCCAGGCTTGGCAGGCCGGCCGGAATCGGTCCGATCAGCGCCACACCGGCGTGTTGCCAATCCTGTTGCCAGACCAGCAAGGTGGCCAGCAGCAGAATCGCCGCAGGCGCCAGCTTGCTCAGCATGTCGGCGCTTTTCGCCGCCAGTCCCAGGCGTTGCAACTGGCGCCCCAGCTGGCTGCGGGCCAGCCACAGCAACAGCAGCGACAACAGGCCGATGCCGGCCGCTGTTGGGTTGATGGCTGTCAGTGGGCCGCCGAGCAGGACCTTGAGCTGGCTGGCGGCAATTACCAGCGCGGCGCCGCTGGTAAAGCCGCTCATTACCGGACGGCTGAGAAAGCTGGAGAGAAACCCCAGGCGCAGCAGGCCGCACAGCACCAGCACCACGCCGCTGATCAGCGCCATCTGCGCCGCCATCGCTCCATACAGCTCAGAGCCGCTGGGCGCCAGGGCGGCCAGCGAGGTGGCGGTCATCAGCGAGGTGATTGCCATCGGCCCCACCGACTGCACCATGCTGCTGCCGAACAAGGCATAGGCCAGTACCGGCAGGATGCTGGCATACAGCCCGGCTACTGGCGGCAGGCCAGCGACCAAGGCATAGGCCATGCCTTGCGGCACCAGCATCAGTACCACCAGCACGCCGGCACCGAGGTCGCCGGCCAGCAGTTCACGGCGATAGCCTTTCAGCCAGGTCAGCATGGGCGGGTTCCTTGGAGGTGATGGATATTCGACAGCATGCCAGCAAGCGCGGGCGAACACACCGGGCAGTGCTCAGGCCTTGGCGGTTAACAATCGTTTTTCCTGATATTTCAGAACAACAATTTGCGCTATTAATCGATAGGTTAGTCGCTAGTCTGTGCCTATCGCGTTTTTACGGAAGCTTCATTCCATGCACTGGCGTAACACGGCAACGGCCTACGGGCTGCTCAGTATCGGTATGCACTGGCTGGTCGCCCTGGCCGTGTTTGGCCTGTTCGGTCTGGGCCTGTGGATGGTCGATCTGGACTACTACAGCAGCTGGCGTCACACCGCCCCGGAACTGCACAAGGGCATCGGTCTGTGCCTGTTTGCACTGATGCTACTGCGCCTGTTGTGGCGCTTTTTCAGCCCGCCGCCAGCGTCCCTGAGCAGTTACAGCCGTCTGACTCGACTGGGCGCCAAACTTGGCCACAGCGTTCTTTACCTTGGTTTGTTTGCTGTGATGCTGGCCGGTTACCTGATCTCCACGGCGGACGGTCGCGGCATCAGCGTGTTCGGTTGGTTCGAGGTGCCGGCGAGCATTACCAGCATTCCCGAGCAGGAAGACGTCGCCGGCGCCGTGCACTTTTACCTGGCCTGGGGCCTAGTGATTCTGGCTGGTCTGCATGGCCTGGCGGCCCTTAAACATCACTTTATCGACCGGGATACGACCCTGCTACGCATGCTCGGTCGTGCTCAACCTACCTCGCAAGCCCACAAGGAACTCTGATCATGTTGAAGCAAAGCATTGCTGCACTGGCGCTCGGCGCCGCCCTGTTTACCGCGGGTCAGGCCATGGCCGCCGACTATGTGATCGATAAGGAAGGCCAGCACGCCTTCGTTAACTTCAAGATCAGCCACCTCGGTTACAGCTGGCTGTACGGCACCTTCAAGGATTTCGACGGCAGCTTCAGCTTCGACGCCAAGAGCCCGGAGGCCAGCAAGGTCAAAGTTAACCTGAAGACCGCCAGCCTCGACAGCAACCATGCCGAGCGTGACAAGCATCTGCGCAGCGCCGACTTCCTCAACGTCAGCAAGCACCCAACCGCGACCTTCGAGTCCACCGCAGTGAAATCCACCGGCGAAGGCAGTGCTGATATCACCGGCAACCTGACCCTGAATGGCGTGACCAAGCCAGTGGTGATCGCCGCCAAGTTCATCGGCGAAGGCAAGGACCCATGGGGCGGCTACCGTGCCGGCTTCGAAGGCAGCACCACCCTGCACCTGAAAGACTTCGACATTCAGCGCGACCTCGGCCCAGCGTCGCAAGACGTACAGCTGACCATCTCGGTGGAAGGCGTGCGCCAGTAATTAGGCTGCCGTAGTAAAAAAACGCCGACCCCAGGGTCGGCGTTTTGCTGTCTGTGGCGCTGTGTTGGCGATGCTATTGATGGGTATCGCTGCGCCCAACTCATCCAGCGGCGCAGAGGTGGCGCCCTGGATTATGTTCTGATGGAAGAGGCATAAAAAAGCCGGCCCTGACAGATGCCAGGGCCGGCTTTTTATTGCTGGCGCCAATCAGCTTTCGCGGTTACGCGTCAGCAGGGCTGGCTTCTCACCGCGTGGGCGGCTGCTGGACAGTTGATCCAGTTGTTCCAGCTGCTCCGGAGACGGCAGCAGATCACGCTTGGACTCCTTGTGCACGATCAGCGGCTGCTTGTCGCGTGGGCCTTTTACGGCCGGTTCCTGACGCTGCGAGTCGCTGCGGCTGAAATCGGTACGCGTATCGCGAGCTGGGGCGCGACCACCACGGGCCTGGCCATCACGACCACCGCGAGGCTGGCCGTCACGGGCACCGCCGCCAGTGCGTGCGCCGCCGGGTTGACCCTGACGACGGCCTTGGCTGTTGGCGCTACCGGCCGGGCGAGCACCCAGACCTACGCCATTGCTGGCGCTCGGGCCGGACGGCGCCGGGGCGCCAGGACGACGGCCGCGACCTTGTGGCTTGTTCTGAATCGGGCTGACGTAGTCGGCACGGTTGCCGAAGTTGTCGATCTCGTCGTCAAGGAACTCGTCCGGCGCGCGGTTGGCTGGTGGCGTCGGAATGGCGCTGGCTTGCGCCTGGCGCTGACCACGCTCTGGGCGCGGTGCGCGCTGTTCGCGTGCCGGCTGCTGGCCGCGCGACTGCGCGGCGGGCTTGGCCTTGCCGGTGTTCTGGCCTTTATCTTTGTGGCCGCCGCCATGGCGTTCGCCACCACCGCCGCCACGTGGGCTGTTCGGGTCGCGCGGCTCGCGCGGACCACGGCCACGGCCGCCGCTGACATCCGGACGCTCGCGCACTTCCGGTTTTTCCGCTTCCACGGTGGTCGGATCGAAGCCCAGGGTGTCGCCGTCGGCGATCTTCTGCTTGGTCATCCGCTCGATGCCCTTGAGCAGCTTCTCTTCGTCTGGAGATACCAGGGAGATGGCTTCACCGCTGCGACCGGCGCGGCCCGTACGGCCGATACGGTGCACGTAGTCTTCTTCGACGTTAGGCAGCTCGAAGTTGACCACGTGAGGCAGTTGGTCGATATCCAGGCCGCGGGCGGCGATATCGGTGGCCACCAGGATGCGCACTTGGCCAGCCTTGAAGTCGGCCAGGGCTTTGGTGCGGGCGTTCTGGCTCTTGTTGCCGTGGATCGCCATGGCCGGCAGGCCGTGCTTGTCCAGGTACTCGGCCAGGCGGTTGGCGCCGTGCTTGGTGCGGGTGAACACCAGTACCTGTTCCCAGGCGCCAGCGGTAATCAGGTGCGCCAGCAGCGAGCGCTTGTGGCTGGCTGGCAGGCGGAAGACGCGCTGTTCGATGCGCTCGACCGTGGTGTTCGGTGGCGTGACTTCGATGCGCTCAGGGTTGTGCAGCAACTTGCCGGCGAGATCGGTGATGTCCTTGGAGAAGGTCGCCGAGAACAGCAGGTTCTGCCGCTGGCTTGGCAGCTTGGCCAGGACCTTCTTCACGTCATGGATAAAGCCCATGTCGAGCATGCGGTCAGCTTCGTCGAGGACCAGGATTTCCACGTGGGACAGGTCAATGGCGCGCTGGTTGGCCAGGTCGAGCAGGCGGCCTGGGCAGGCGACGAGTACGTCGACACCGCGGGCCATGGCCTGCACTTGCGGGTTCATGCCAACGCCGCCAAAGATCACGGTGCTGACGAATTTGAGGTCGCGGGCATACAGCTTGAAGCTGTCATGCACCTGGGCGGCCAGTTCGCGGGTCGGGGTCAAGACCAGGACGCGCGGTTGTTTTGGGCCGTGGCGATGTTCGCGGTCGGGGTGACCGTTAGGGAACAAACGCTCGAGAATTGGCAGGGCGAAACCGCCGGTTTTGCCGGTGCCGGTCTGTGCCGCCACCATCAGATCACGACCTTGCAAGGCGGCAGGGATGGCACGCTGTTGCACAGGGGTCGGTTGGGTGTAGCCGGCAGCCTCGATGGCGCGGACTAAAGCCTCGGAGAGACCGAGGGAAGCAAAGGACATGAGTAATCCTGTCTTAATTACGGGCGTTGCCCGAGAGGGTGATGTGTCTGGCGTGAGGCGCTGTGTGATAGCGCACTCCCGACCGGTCCAGCTGGGCAGTGGTTGCCGAGCGTCCGGGCGCAAGCCTGACGGGAGCCCGGAGTATAACAGAGCGAAGCGCTTGTGCGACTAGTCAGGCTGAGCGGCCAGACCCCACGGTTGACGTGGGGTCTGGCGTTAGCCGGCGATTCAGCGTGGCAACTTGAGGTTATGCCAGATCGCCAGGCTCGGTTCTGCCTGGTTCAGGGTGTAGAAGTGCAGACCTGGCGCGCCGCCGGCCAGCAGCTGTTCGCACATCTGGGTAATCACTTGCTCACCAAAGGCCTGGATGCTGTCGATGTCGTCACCGTAGGCTTCCAGCTGCTTGCGCACCCAGCGTGGGATCTCGGCGCCGCAGGCGTCGGAGAAACGCGCCAGCTTGCTGTAGTTGGTGATCGGCATGATGCCCGGCACGATCGGGATGTCGACGCCCAGGCTGCGCACGCGCTCGACGAAGTAGAAGTAGCTGTCGGCGTTGAAGAAGTACTGGGTGATCGCGCTGTCGGCACCGGCGCGGGCCTTGCGCACGAAGTTGGCGATGTCGTCTTCGAAGTTGCGCGCCTGTGGGTGCATCTCCGGGTAGGCCGCCACTTCGATGTGGAAGTGATCACCGGTTTCACGGCGGATAAATTCCACCAGATCATTGGCGTAACGCAGCTCGCCACTGGCGATGCCCATGCCTGAAGGCAGGTCGCCACGCAGGGCGACGATGCGCTTGATGCCGGCGTCCTGATAGAGCTTGAGCAGGCTGCGCAGTTCTTCGGCGGAGTCGCCAACGCAGGACAGGTGCGGGGCGGTCGGCACCTTGATGTCGCCGTCCAGCTGCAACACGGTGTTCAGCGTGCGGTCACGGGTGGAGCCACCGGCACCGTAGGTGCAGGAGAAGAAATCGGGGTTGTAGCCGGCCAGTTGGCGCGCCACATTCAGCAGTTTTTCATGCCCGGCTTCGGTCTTGGTCGGAAAGAACTCGAAGCTGTAACGGCGTTCTTGGGACATAGGAAAATTCCGTAGGGTGGGTTAGCCGCGGGGCTGACCCACCAGGGATCTCGATGGCTTGGCAGGTTGTTTTTCAACAACCGGCCAAGCCATCCTGCGCATCAGTAGCGGTAGGCGTGTGGCTTGAACGGACCTTCCTGCGGCACGCCGATGTATTCGGCTTGCTTGGTGGTCAGTTGGGTCACGACGCCGCCGAAGCCTTTGACCATTTCCAGGGCCACTTCTTCGTCGAGCTTCTTCGGCAGCACTTCCACGGTCAGGCGTTCGGCCTTGGCGGCTGGGGACAGGTCGGCAAACTTGGCGCCGAACAACATGATCTGCGCGAGCACCTGGTTGGCGAACGAACCGTCCATGATCCGGCTTGGGTGGCCAGTGGCGTTGCCCAGGTTAACCAGGCGGCCTTCGGCCAGCAGGATCAGGTAGTCGTCGTTGTGCGGATCGAAGCTGCCAGCACCGGTGCGGTGAACTTTGTGCACCTGCGGCTTCACTTCTTCCCATGCCCAGTTCTTGCGCATGAAAGCGGTGTCGATTTCGTTGTCAAAGTGACCGATGTTGCACACCACGGCGCGCTTCTTCAGGGCCTTGAGCATGTTCGAGTCGCAGACATTGAAGTTGCCGGTGGTGGTCACGATCAGGTCGATCTTGCCCAGCAGGGCGGCGTCGACGCTGGCTTCAGTGCCATCGTTGATACCGTCTTTGTAGGCAGAGACCAGCTCGAAACCGTCCATGCAGGCCTGCATGGCGCAGATCGGATCGATTTCGGTGACTTTAACGATCATGCCTTCCTGACGCAGCGACTGGGCCGAACCCTTGCCCACGTCGCCGTAGCCGATCACCAGGGCTTGCTTGCCCGACAGCAGGTGGTCGGTGCCGCGCTTGATGGCGTCGTTCAGGCTGTGACGGCAACCGTACTTGTTGTCGTTTTTGCTCTTGGTCACCGAGTCGTTGACGTTGATGGCCGGGATTTTCAGCTCGCCGCGGGCCAGCATTTCCAGCAGGCGATGCACGCCGGTGGTGGTTTCTTCGGTCACGCCGTGGATTTTATCCAGCATGGCCGGGTATTTCTTGTGCAGGATTTCGGTCAGGTCACCGCCGTCGTCGAGCACCATGTTGGCGTCCCATGGCTGGCCATCTTTGAGGATGGTCTGCTCGATGCACCACTCGTACTCAGCCTCGGTTTCGCCCTTCCAGGCAAATACCGGGATGCCGGCGGCGGCAATGGCGGCAGCAGCTTGGTCTTGGGTGGAGAAAATGTTGCAGCTCGACCAGCGTACTTCGGCACCCAGGGCAACCAGGGTTTCGATCAGTACGGCGGTCTGGATGGTCATGTGGATGCAGCCGATGATCTTCGCGCCTTTGAGCGGCTGCTCGGCGGCGTATTTGCGGCGCAGGCCCATCAGTGCCGGCATTTCCGATTCGGCGATGATGGTTTCGCGGCGGCCCCAGGCAGCCAGGCTGATGTCGGCAACTTTAAAGTCGGTGAAACCGGTAGGCGTAGCAGCACTCATTGATGAGTCTCCATTCGTTAGGTTCGAATGGGCGCCGTTGATGCGTTCAACTCCCTCACTGAGGAGGGCAACGCCCCATCCGAGCCTGACAGGTGGACGCCTGATTCGAATCAGCCTCAGTGCATTGCTGGAATGCAGGGCTTGGCGATTCAAAACCGGTTACCACTTGCTGCAGCGCCCCTCGGATGGGTGGCGGGAGCGGTCGGCAGGAGCCGGGCCGCGGTAAAGCTGGACGATTATAGCCAAGGCCGGCGGCTTCGCCCACGGCTTTCTGTCGCGTGCTTGAGCGAATTGCCAGACGGGAATGGCAACGCGGTCATGGCGCCGGACGCCGCTTTTCGGCAGGCTGCAGTCTCCAATAATGCAGAAATGGAATTGCCATGACCCTTGCCTACTGGTGTGTACTGATCGCGATTTGTCTCCCTTACCTGGCCACTGGCTACGCCAAGTTCACTGGTGGCGACTTTGGCCCCAAGCAGAACAGTGACCCGCGGGCCTTTCTCGCCACGCTGGAGGGCGCGCGCAAGCGGGCGGCCAGTGCGCAGCTGAATGGCTTCGAAGTGACCCCGGCGTTTGCCGCCGCGGTGATCATTGCCCATCTGGCCGGCGGCGCCGAGCAGTCGACCCTGAATGCCCTGGCGGTGGCCTTCGTCATCAGTCGAGTGCTCTACACCTTCTGCTATATCCGCGACCTAGGCGTGTTGCGCAGCCTGGTCTGGGGTGTCGGCATGGGTATTATCGTCAGCCTGTTCGTCGTCGCGTCCTGATCGGCCTTTGACAGGCGGCTGTAGCGGCGGATACTGGCGACCCTTTGCTTCAGGTAGTCAGTTTTCGCCATGCCGCGCACCCTTTCGTTTAAATCCAAACTTCTCGTTATCGTGCTGGCCGGCCTCAGCCTGGCGGCGTGCGAGCGCCTCGATCCAAACTCTCCGCTGGGGCAGCGCAAAGCCATCTTCAAGCAGATGCTCAAGACCAGCGAACAGCTGGGCGGCATGCTGCGCGGTCGTATCAGTTTCAATGAGGCGGATTTTGTCGCCGGCGCCGGTCAACTCGACAGCCTGGTCAAGACACCGTGGCAGCACTTCCCCCAGGTGCGCGACGAAGGCAAGAGCAGCGCCAAGGACGAGGTCTGGCAGAACCAGCAGCGCTTCAATGAACTGGCCCGCCAGCTGGAAATGCGCAGCGCCGACTTGCTCGCCGCCACCGCGCAGAAGCCGCTGACGCCCAAGGCGTTGGCCGCGCCGCTGAATCAGGTCGAGGCGGCCTGCAAGGCCTGCCACCAGGAGTTTCGCGACTACTGAGGCGCCGCGCCTTTGTGCCGTCGGCAGCGCTCGGAGCAATAGCGCACCTCGTCCCAGCAGCGTGCCCATTTCTTGCGCCAGCTGTATGGCCGAGCGCAGACCACACAGATTTTGCTCGGTAGGCTGCTTTTGTTCACGGCAGGGCCTGGCTCACAGCAACTCTCCGGCATCCAGGCGCGCCAACAGGTCTTCGCCGCGCTGCCACAGCGCCTGTTGCTTGGCATCCGGCATGCGCGCGAGGTTTTTGTAGACCATGGCCAGGCGCTGGTTGCCGCCCAACTGCTGGCGATGGCGCATCAGGAAATGCCAGTACAGCGCGTTGAACGGGCAGGCCTGCTCGCCGGTGCTGTCGCTGACTTTGTAGGCGCAGTCGCCGCAGTAATTGGACATGCGCTTGATGTACTGGCCGCTGGCGCAATACGGCTTGCTGCCGAGATAACCGCCGTCGGCATGCATCACCATGCCCAGGGTGTTGGGCAGCTCGACCCAGTCAAAGGCGTCCATATACACCGCCAGGTACCAGTCGCAGACCTGGCTCGGCACGATGCCGGCCAGCAGGGCGAAGTTGCCGGTGACCATCAGCCGTTGGATATGGTGGGCATAGGCGTATTCCAGCGTCTGGCCGATGGCCTGGCTCATGCACTTCATCTTGGTTTTGCCGGTCCAGTAGAACGCCGGCAGCGGTCGGGTGTTGCCGAAGGCGTTGCGCTGGGCGTACTCGGGCATGTGCAGCCAGTAGATGCCGCGCACGTATTCGCGCCAGCCGATTAACTGGCGGATAAAGCCTTCGGCGGCATTCAGCGGCACCTGGCCGCGGCGGTAAGCAGTTTCGACATCGGCGCACAACTGGCGCACATCGAGCAGGCCGATATTCAGAGCGGCGCTGATCCGCGCGTGAAACAGAAAGGGTTCACCGACGGCCATGGCGTCCTGATAGTCGCCGAATGCCGGCAGGGCAAACTCGACAAAATGCTGCCAGAGCGCCTCGGCCTCCGCGTGGGTGACCGGGTAATCGAAGGCGTCCAAGGTGCCGTAGTGATGGCTGAAGCGCTCGCGTACCAAGGTCAGCACGTCCTGGGTGATGGCGTCGGCGGCAAAGCGTGCCAGCAGCGGCGCCTTGACCTGCTTGGGCAGCGCCTTGCGGTTCTCGGCGTCGAAGTTCCAGGCGCCGCCCTCGGGCGTGCCATCGCCATGCATCAGCAGGCCGCTGCTGCGGCGCATTTCCCGGTAGAAATATTCCATGCGCAGTTGCTTGCGGCCGTCGGCCCACTGGGCAAAGCGCTCGCGGGTACAGAGAAAACGGCTGTCGCTGTGCCAGTTCAAGGCCAGCCCAGAATCGCGCAGTGCCTGTTCCAGGCGCCATTCCCCGCATTCGGTGAGGTGGATTTCCGTCGCCTGCAGCAGCTCGGCCCAGCGCCGTAGTTCGCTGGGTAGCGAACCGCTGTTGTCTGGGTCGTCCAGGGTCACGTAGTGCACGCGCCAGCCGCGCTGGCGCAGGGCCTCGGCAAAGTGGCGCATGGCGCTGAAAAGCAGCGCGATCTTCTGCGGGTGGTGGGGTACGTAGTCGGTTTCGGCGGCCACTTCGGCGAGCAACACGGCGTCCTGAGTTGGGTCCAGATCGCGCAGCGAGGCCAGGTCAAAGGACAGCTGGTCGCCGAGCACCAACGCCAGGCGCCGGCAGGGGCTTACCACTGGCACGCCAGACTGATCGGCACCCGTAGGCGCTGCTGTGGGCCGGCGGGCAGGCCGCACATTTCCTCATGCACCACCGCATGGATCAGGTGAAAGGGCAGCGGCGGCAGTTCTTGCAGCAGGTCGCGGGCGTGCTCCACCGAGCGCAGGCGCAGGGTTTGCCCGCGCTCGTCACGGAGCAACTGTGGCTGGCCGTCGAGACGGATTTCCAGCAGGTAGATGCCGCCTTCGATGGAGATCAGGTTGAGCTCCTCGACCTGGCCGTGCTGGGCATGCAAAAGCAACTGCGGCAGATTCATGGGGGTGTACCGCTTGGATTAAGTTGTACAAAAATAGGTGTAAATTTAATCCTTGTATAGGTTTATCGCGTTGCGTGGCTCTCCGGCGTTGTGCTGCGTGGTCTGTGGACAGGTTGCTGATGACTGCTTAGCCTTGCCAGATCCGCGTGTTTGCGGGTGACGATCAGGGAGGATTAAGGCGATGACATTGACTCACCGGCCAGTGGCTGAGCAGGACCTGGCGGCGATTTGTGCGTTTACCCAAAGCCCGGCCGAGCTTTTTTATTGTTTCCCCAAGGCGGATTTCCCGCTGACCCCTGGGCAATTGCAGGCGGCCATCGACCAGCGCAGCGACTCGACGGTGGTGCTGCTGGAGGGCGCGGTGGTGGCGTTTGCCAACTTCTATCGCTGGGAAACCGGCGGTGTCTGCGCCATCGGCAACGTCATGGTGGCGCCGGCGGCTCGCGGGCGTGGGGTGGCGCGCTATTTGATCGAGCAGATGCTGGTTCGCGCCTTTGCCCATCATCAGGCCTGTGAAGTGCAGGTGTCCTGTTTCAACCAGAACGTCGCCGGCTTACTGCTGTATCCGCAGTTGGGCTTTGTGCCCTGTGGCGTGGAAGAGCGCGTTGGGAAAAGTGGCGAGCGTCTGGCGCTGATCCATTTTCAGCGAAGCGCGGCTGCGCTCAGTCGCTTGCCTGCAGGTAGCGCTGGCTGAGCTCGGTGCCTTGGCGCTGGCGTTGTTCGCGCAGGGCCTGCCAGAAACGCTGGGCCAGTTCGGGATGCTGGTCAGTGAAGCGGTGTGACAGCGGCAAATACCAGTCGGCTTGAAGCAGTGGAATGGGCAGGGTCTTCAGGTTGGACTGCAGGCCTAGCTCGCGGATGTGGGTGGTGCCGATCTGGCGTTCAATGACGTAGCCATCCAGGCGGCCCAAGGCTACCAATTTCAAGGATTTCTCTGCGCTCAAGCTGGCGCTGGCCAGCACGCCGAGCTCTTGCAGGCGCTGGCTGGCGATATAGCCCAGAGGCGCGCTGAGGCCATACTGCAAGCCGCTGAATCGTTGGCCATCCCACTGCAAAGGGCTGCCGATACGGGTGATGATCGGGTACTCGACTTGCCAGAGTCGATATTCGCGGTTTACCGGTTTTCCATGTTCGGCATCGCGTCCGGGGAACTGGCCCCAGGCATCGCGATCAGCCTGCCAGATGGCAGCAAAGATGCCATCGCTCTGACCGCTTTGTAGTTGCAGGATGCAGCGCTTCCAAGGCTGACGCTGAAACTCGAGGGGCAGATCAAGCTGTTGGGCTGCCGATTTGACCAGCTCCAGAAGGAGGCCAGGGGTTGCTGACTGATGGTCGCCAATAAAGGGTGGTGCGTCTTCCGCTTCGTAGCAGATACGTAACGCAGCCTGCTCGGCCAGCGCCGGTATGGGTAGCAGGGTTAGGGGCAAGGCCAGCAATAACGATGGGCGCATGGGAAAACTCATCAGGCGCTCGGGCGTCAGCCGAGGGGAATACTTGTTGATCGTGCGGTCAGTCTATCCGGCACTGTCGTGGGCGTCAGCCTAAAAGCCGGATATTTCCTGCGACTTTAGCTGGGTGCGCAAGGCTTGCATCTCGGGATGCAGGAAGAACGCCTGTAGCTGTTTAGCGCGTCGCGCGCTGACGCCCAGTTCGGTCTGCCACTGCTGGGCATTGCGGGCGGCCAGGCTGGTCCAGTCGGCGGGCAGGCGCGCCGGATTGTCGAGGGGTAGACCGAGGGCGCGCAGCCAGGCGGTGAAGGGTTTTGTTCGCGCTTTTTGCAGGCTCTGGTGTAGCTGGCTGGCGCTGCGAGCGCCAAAGCCTGGGGTGTTGGCCAGTTGTTCTTCTTTCAGGTTCAGCCAGTCGAGCAAATCATGCAGTTGCCCGCTGGCGAGCAGTTTGTCCCAGGTGCCGGGACCGACGCCGGGCATGGCCAGGCCGTGTGAGCCGCTGAGCCAAACCAGGCGGGCACGAAACTGGCTGGCGCAGGCCTGCGTGAATTGCCAGCAACTGAGGGCGTGGTAGTCGGCCGGGTTGGGCACGCTGACGGCGTCACGCTGCGGGTTGCGCCAGAACACCCGCTCGACATGGGGAATGCTCAGGCCAGCCAAACTGAGTTCAAGCTGGTCGCCGGGGCGGATGTCCAATGCTTGCCAGCGCGGCAGTGAGCCGAGGCTTACGCGGCTGACGCGCCGGTCATCCAGGCGCAGTGGCTGTAGCTGCAACACTGGAGTGATCCGCCCGGTGCGGCCGATGGTGAACTGCACCCGGCGCACCGTCGCCAGGCCTTGGCGCAGTGGGTATTTCCACGCTGCGGCCCAGCTCGGCGGGCTGGCGCGCCAGTGTTCGGCCGCGGGTCGGCTGCTTTGTTTGAGCACCACGCCGTCGCTGGCAAACGGCAGCGCCTGGCGATACCAGCGTTCGCGCCAGGCCTGGGCCTGCTGGAAATCGCTGATCGGCTGGCTGAAGGCCTGACTATCGGCAAAACCCAGGGCGCTGAGCCCTGCCAGACGCTCGCTTATTGACGCAGGGCCGGCGGGCCAGTCCCAGATAAATACGCCGATCTGCGCGGCATTCTCGGCGCTCAGGGTGGTGCGCGCCAGCCAGCCGGCCACCTTGCTGCGCGCCCCGAGGCTGCCGGCGTTGGCCTGGATATGCGCTGGCCGGCGCCAGTACAGCTCGCCCTGCAGGACCAGGTTGCCGCGACTCGGCAGGGTGCGCGCCAGGGTTGGAATCTGCCGGGCGTTGCGCGTCCAGTCCTGGCCGCGCTCGCCATTGCCGCGGCTGATGGCCTGTTGCAAGCGGCCATCGGCAAACACCAGAGTCACCGCCACGCCGTCGACCTTGGGCTGCACCCAGACGTTCTGACGGTTCTTGAGCCAGGCGCGCACCGCCGTGGCATCGGCCAGTTTGTCCAGGCCGGTCTGGGCGATCGGATGTTGCAGCGGGCCGCCACTGCTGGCCAGTGGGTTGGTCGCGGCAGTGGTCGGGTTTAGGCAATCGCGCAGTTCGTGCAGCTGCTGGCGCGCCTGGTCATACAGCTCGTCGGCCACCAGCGCCACGCCCTGACGGTGGTAGGCGTCGTCCCATTGGGCGAGTTGCGTGGTGCGCCGGGCCAGTTCGGCCTGGGCCTGGGCTGCGGGCCAATCGGGGCAGTTGGCGGCGAGGGCGGCGGGAGACAGCAGAGTAAAACTGAGGGCCAGTTGGCGCAGCATCGGGAGCATCCTTGCTCAATGGGCGATGGATGCAGCCTAGCGGTTCGCGGTTTTTTTGCCGGAGGGATCGGCCAGACAAGAAAAAGCCCCGCACAGGGCGGGGCTTGTGTCGTGCAGCGCTGGGTTTACAAACCGGCGGCGGCGCGCAGGTCGGCGGCCTTGTCGGTTTTTTCCCAGGTGAAGGTGGTGAAGGTATCGTCGCCCACGGTGACCTGTTCCGGGGTGCGGCCGAAGTGGCCGTAGGCCGCGGTGGCCTGGTACATCGGGTGCAGCAGGTCGAGCATCTTGGTGAT
>JAIERF010000096.1 GCA_019747075.1 Pseudomonadaceae bacterium | reverse complement strand
CCCCAGAACTTGACCATGTCCTTGTAGACCTGTTTGCCGGTGATGACATACACCGACTCCATGATCGCCAGGATAAACGCCAGCCCGAGGGTCAGCGGCACGAACAGGAAGTGGTACATGGCCGTCATGGCAAATTGCAGACGGGATAGGTCGACGACGGTTTCCGAGATCATCTCGGTGTCTCCTCAATAGCAGGCGAAGGCAGGGGGGCGGCAGGGCGAAGCAAATGGGCAGCAACTTGAGCGGTGCCATCCGTTGGCACCGTCGGTGCGTCGAACCAGATGTGTTTGATCACCAGCAGCAACACCAGCTTGATCAGCAGGATCGCGGCTAGTTCACGGACCAGGGGGATGCGCCAGGGGGATTTGGGTGGTGCTTGCATGCGGGTGACCTTGAGTGTGCACAGCGCTTGTGCATACGGGTACCAGTATTGAAGCAGAGAAATTGGCAGGGGGTGCCGTGGCGTGGTGTCACAGGGAGGTTCTGTCGCAGGGGGGGGCTGTGTGGCGGGGGCTGCAGCCGCAGGGCTGCGTTGCGCAGCCCTGTGCTGGTTCAGGTGTTTATTGCTTAGCCGTCAAAGCCCAAACGGGTGCGCCAGCGTTGTTCCAGGCGCAGAGTGTCTTGCTGGGCGGGGTGGAAGCCCGGCTTGTAGTACTGCAGGTACGGCACGATCAGGCCGGTGAGATAGCCGTTGCGCGGGCCAAACAGGGTTTTCAGGCCGTAGCCCCAGCTCTTCCAGTTGAACAACTGGCCATCCTTGCGGAGCAGATCGATCTGGAACCAGGCGATCACGCCGATAAACATCATGGTGCTCAGAGCCATGGTGATGGTGCGAATCCAGTAGCCACCGCCGGTGGCCTGGTAGGCATCGTAGGCCACCGACTTGTGTTCGTTTTCCTCGATGGCATGCCACAGCCAGAGTTTGTACATCTTCTCGTCGTCGATCTGGGTAGTCAGGTCTTCGCGCAGCAGCAGTTGTTCAGCCATGGTCGCGGTGAAGTGCTCGAGGGCGCAGGTGGCGGCCAGGCGCTGTTTTTTAGTGGTGAACTTGGTGATCCACTCCAGCAGCACCTTGATGCGCAGTTCCAGGGTGCGCAGGTCGATGCCATGGGCTTCGGCGTATTCGTTGTAGGTCGCATGCTCCTTGGAGTGCATGGCCTCCTGGCCGATAAAGGCGCTGATATCTTTTTGCAGTTGCGGGTCTTTGATCTGTTCACGTACGCCGCGCACGCTGTCGACAAAGAACTTCTCCCCATAGGGAAACAGGGACGACAGGTTGTTCATGAACTGGGTCATGAACGGGTTCCCGCTCCACCAGTATTTCTGGCTGTCGGCAAAACTGAAATCCATTCGGCGGACGGGGAAGCTGGCCTGGGGGGCAGGGGCTGCGCTGGTCGACATGGCAAAGTCCTCGGTAGTAAGGGTCGCAGACGGTGCGCGACCTTGATTGTTATGGGCTGGTCGGCTGCCTTGAAGGGGTCCGACCGCTGCTCACTACTATTGGATTTGCAGGCGATTGCTGCGAGGTCAAATATGGCCAAATGCGCCAAGAACGGGCCAACTTTCGACGGGCGCAAGGATGGCTTCAGGGCAGGTTGGGGTTAAGCGAGAGTGGAGCAAGCGGGGTAAAGAGGCGTCGCGGGGGATGTGTAGCACGGGTCTGCAGGGCGCAGACCCGTTGGCGCAGGTGTCAGCCGTCGAGGTTTCCGCCCGCCAGGGCGCACAGTTCGATCGGGTTGGTGATTTCCACTTCTTTGCCTTCGGCAGCCAGCAAACCGTTTTGCTGGAAGCGGGTGAACACCCGCGAGATGGTTTCTACCGCCAGGCCCAGGTAGTTGCCGATCTCGTTGCGCGACATGGCCAGGCGGAACTGATTGGCGGAGAAGCCACGGGCACGGAAGCGCGCCGAGAGGTTGACCAGAAAGGTGGCGATGCGCTCGTCGGCAGTCTTTTTCGACAGCAGCAGCATCATTTGCTGATCGTCACGAATCTCGCGGCTCATGATGCGCATCAGCTGGCGGCGCAGTTGTGGCAATTGCAGGGCCAGTTCGTCCAGGCGCTCGAAGGGGATTTCACACACCGAGGTGGTTTCCAGGGCCTGGGCGGACACCGGATACAGCTCGCTGTCCATGCCGGACAGGCCGACCAGTTCGCTGGGCAGGTGGAAGCCGGTGATCTGTTCTTCGCCGGCATCGGTCACGCTGAAGGTCTTCAGTGCGCCGGAGCGCACCGCGAAGACTGAAGAGAAGGCATCGCCTTGGCGGAAGAGGAAGTCGCCTTTCTTCAGCGGGCGGCCACGCTTGACGATTTCGTCGAGCGAATCCATGTCTTCAGAGTTCAGCGCCAGTGGTAGGCACAGCGAGGCGAGGCTGCAATCCTTGCAATGGGCCTGGGGCAGAGAGCGAGCCTTGATGGTCTCGGACATGTGCGATTCCTTAGTGTGTGCCGGCAATGCACCTAAGGGTAACGCAGCCGCTCCAGTAGGACCAGACGGCTGTGCAATCTGTTCGATTAATCAGGAACGCGCCGGCCGGCTCGGCGCGTCTATCTCGGGGCTTTTCTACTGCTCTAGATCACTCGGGAGAAGCGCTGGGTGGTCATTGCCGTCAGGTAATGATCAAACAGCATGCACACCGAGCGGGCCAGCAGGCGGCCGGCCGGGCGGATGTCGATGCCCGTGGCGCTCAGGTCGATCAGGCCATCGCTGGCCATCTGTTCCAGTTGCGGCCAGATGTCGGCGAAGTAGCGATGAAAGTCGATGTTGAACTGCTTCTCGATGCTGGCAAATTCCAGGCTGAAGGCGCAGATCAGCTGCTGGATCACGGCGCGGCGCAGACGATCATCCTCATTGCACTGCAGGCCGCGGCAGGTGGTCAGCTGGTCGTTGTCCAGGGTCTGCTGGTAGAGCGCCAGGTCGCTGGTGTTCTGGCTGTAGAGGTCACCGACCTGGCTGATCGAGGACACTCCAAGCCCGACTAGATCACAATGGCCGTGGGTGGTGTAGCCCTGGAAGTTGCGCTGCAGGGTGCCGTCTTCCTGGGCGCTGGCCAGTTCGTCATCCGGCAGGGCGAAGTGGTCCATGCCGATGTAGCGGTAGCCGGCGGCGGTCAGTTGCTCGATGCTGTTTTGCAACATCATCAGCTTGTCGGCCGGGACTGGCAGGTCGCTGGCATTGATGCGCCGCTGCGGCAGGAAGCGTTCCGGCAGGTGTGCATAGTTGAACACCGACAGGCGATCGGGCTGCAGGGCAATCACGGCGTCGACGGTGCGGGCAAAGTTTTCCGGCGTCTGCTTGGGCAGGCCATAGATCAGATCGATATTCACCGAGCGGAATTGCAGGGTGCGCGCGGCCTCGACGATGGCGCGGGTCTGCTCCAGGGTTTGCAGGCGGTTGACCGCTTGCTGCACCGCCGGGTCAAGGTCTTGCACGCCGAGGCTGACGCGGTTGAAGCCAAGTTCACGCAGCAGGCCCATGGTCGACCAGTCGGCTTCGCGGGGGTCGATCTCGATGCCGTAGTCGCCGGAGTCGTCATCCAGCAGATTGAAGTGCTTGCGCAACTTGGCCATCAGCCGGCGCAGCTCGTCGTGGCTGAGGAAGGTCGGGGTGCCGCCGCCGAAATGCAGTTGTTCGACCTGCTGTTTAGGATCGAGGTGGCAACTGATCAGCTCGATTTCTTTTTCCAGGCGCTCCAGGTACGGCAGGGCACGGCCGCGATCCTTGGTAATGACCTTGTTGCAGGCGCAGTAGTAGCAAATGTTGGCGCAGAACGGCACATGCACATACAGCGACAATGGCCGCTGGGCTTTGCGGCTATCGCGCAGGGCATGCAACAGGTCGAACGAGCCGATGCCGTCGTGAAATTGCACGGCGGTCGGGTAGGAGGTGTAGCGTGGGCCAGCCTGATCGTAACGACGAATCAGGTCAGTATCCCAGCGAATAGCGTCGAGCATGCGGACGGTCCCCGGTTGGGCAAGCAGTGCCGGGGAGTCTAAGCAGGCTGGGCCTGATGGGTCTTGACTTGGATCATACCGCTGCCGGCTGGGGCACGCGGTGTGGCGGTTAGTGGCCCATCAGCCAGGCCTGATGGGGGCCGGGCAGGGTCCACAGGCCAAACAGGATCACTAGCAAGCCACCGGCCATGCGCACGCCGCGCCGGCGCAGCAAGGCGGTCAGGCGTTCGGCGGCCATGCCGGTGGCCAGCAATACCGGCCAGGTGCCAAGGCCGAAAGCCAGCATCAGCAACCCGCTGTCGAGGGCATCGCCCTGACTGGCGGCCCACAGCAGGGTGCTGTAGACCAGGCCGCAGGGCAACCAGCCCCACAGGGCACCCAGCAGCAGGGCGCGGGGCAGGCTGCAGACGGGTAGCAAGCGACTGGCCACGGGCTGGATATGCCGCCACAGGCCGCGGCCGAGGGCTTCGATGCGGGTCAGGCCGCTCCACCAGCCGCCCAGGTACAGGCCCATGCTGATCAGCAGCAGGCCAGCGACGATACGCAACAGCATGGCCGCCGGGCTGCTGGCCACTGCCCAGCCGGCCAGGCCAAAGAGCAGGCCAGCGCTGGCATAACTGAGAATGCGCCCAAGGTTGTAAGCCAGCAGCAACTGCAGGCGGCGCCCGCGTTGCTCGGGTGGAATGGCCAGGGTCAGGGCGCCCATCAAACCGCCACACATGCCCAGGCAATGGCCGCCGCCGAGCAGGCCGAGGATCAGGGCCGAAATCAGCAGTGGGGCCAGATCAGCCACGCGGGGCATCCTGGTCGTGGCGCTTGCCGGCGGCTTCGTCAACACCCGCCTGGTGCTGGGGGTCTTCGTCGTCGAACAGAATGCTGTGGGCGGGGCCGTCCATGTCGTCGTACTGGCCGCTGTCCACGGCCCAGAAAAACAGCCAGATGGCCAGGGCGACGATGACGATGGCGATGGGGATCATGACGTAGAGAGCGGGCATGGAAACCTCGTGCGGCGCGGGCTTAGGCTGTCTGCGCCGGGGAATGAGCGAGCGGCGCTGCCGGGGTGCGGGTCAGGCGCAGGGCGTTGAGCACCACCAGTAGGGAGCTGAGCGACATGCCCAGGGCGGCCCAGATCGGCGTCACCCAGCCGAGTGCGGCAAACGGCAGAATCAGGCCATTGTACAGGCAGGCCCAGGCCAGATTCTCGACGATAATGCGGCGCGTGCGGCGGGCCAGGGCAAAGGCTTGCACCAGACTGTCCAGGCGATTGGACAGGAGGACCGCATCGGCGCTGGTTTTCGCCAGGTCGGTGGCCGAGCCCATGGCTACGCTGATGTCTGCGGCGGCCAGCACCGGCACGTCGTTAACCCCGTCACCGAGCATCAATACCCGGCGCCCTTGGCTGTGCAGCTGCTGTAAGGCGGCGAGCTTGTCGGCTGGGGTCAGACCGCTGCGGGCGTCACTGATGCCTAGCTCGGCGGCCACTTGCGCCACCATCGGCGAGCTGTCACCGGACAGCAGCAGGATCTGCCAACCACGCTCACGGCAGGCATCGATCAGGGCTGGGGCATCGCTGCGCAAACGGTCATCGAGTACCAGCCAGGCGAGCGGGGCATGCTCGTCGCCGAGCAATAACCACTGCCCCTGGTCACCGGGAATCGCCGGCGCCGGTGTGTTACTCATGGCTGCGACGAAGGTCGGTTGGCCGATGCGCAGGCGCTGGCCATTGACCACGCCTTCAAGACCCAGACCGGGGTGGCTGTCGACTTGTTCGGCAGCCCAGGGCGCACGGCCAAAGGCGCGGGCAATGGGGTGCTCGGAGCGATTTTCCAGGGCGGCGGCCAGGCCCAGGCAGTGGTCAGCCGAATTTGCGCCCAGGGGTTGGATTTCGCGCAGGGTCAGGCGGCCTTCGGTGAGGGTGCCGGTCTTGTCGAAGATCACCGTATCGATCTGGTTCAGGCCGTCGAGCACATGGCCGCGGGTCAGCAGCAGGCCGAGTTTGTGCAAGCTGCCGGTGGCGGCGGTAAGGGCGGTCGGCGTGGCCAGCGACAGGGCGCAGGGGCAGGTGGCAACCAGCAGGGCGAGGACGATCCAGAAGGCGCGGTCGGGGTCCAGTTGCCACCAGACCAGGCCCACGCCGGCGGCGGTAACCAGCACGATCAGCAGGAACCATTGGGCAACCTGATCGGCCAGCTGGGCCAGGCGGGGTTTTTCCGCCTGGGCGCGTTCCAGCAGGCGGACGATGGCTGACAGGCGCGTGTCGTTGCCCAGGGCTTCGACGACCACGGTCAACGGGCCTTCGACGTTGAGGGTGCCCGCTGTGACCTGATCGCCAACCTGGCGCGGCAGTGGCAGGTATTCGCCGGTCAGCAGCGACTCGTCGATGCTCGACTGGCCGCTGAGGATGCGTCCGTCTGCGGGCAACAGGGCACCCGGCGGCACCAGAATGTGTTCACCCAGTTGCAGTTCGCTGAGCAGGATGCGGCTGCTCTGGCCCTGTTCATCCAGGCGCAGGCAGGAGGCCGGCAACAGACTGACCAACTGGGCGGTGGCGGCGGCCGTGCGCTCGCGGGCGCGGCGCTCCAGATAGCGACCGGCCAGCAGGAACAGGGCGAACATGCCGACGGCATCGAAATACAACTCGCCATGTTGGTGGACGGTAGACCAGATGCCGGCCACATAGGCGCCACCGATGGCCAGGGACACCGACACGTCCATGGTCAGATGGCGAGTGCGCAGGTCGCGCAAGGCGCCTTTGAAGAAGTCGCCACAGCAGTAGAAAACAATCGGAGTGGTCAGAAATAGGCTGACCCACCGCAGGATGCGGTCCAGATCGCTGGACAGGTCGAGGTTGAACTCCGGCCAGGTGGCCATGCTGGCCATCATAACCTGCATCCACAGCATGCCGGCGACGCCCAACTGGCGCAGGGCGCGACGATTTTCCTGGGCCAGCTGCTCCACCGCCTGGTCGGCCTGATAAGGGTGGGCGGCATAGCCGATGCTGCGCAGGGTTTGGAGAATCTGGCTAAGCGCCAACTGGCTGTCATCCCAGCTCAGGTACAAGCGGTGGTTGGACAGGTTGAGGTTGGCCGCACTGATGCTGCTGAGTTCGCGCAGGTGTTTCTCAATCAACCAGCCACAAGCGGCGCAACTGATGCCTTCGATCAGTAGACAGGTACTGGCCAGCGCGCCGCTGTGCTGGACGAAGGCTTGCTGGATATCGCTGCGGTCATAAAGCGCCAACTCATCGCTGAGTGCTTTGGGCAGGGCTTCGGGGTTGGCTGAGTTTTCGCTGCGGTGCTGGTAATAGCTTTCCAGCCCGCCTGAGACAATGGCTTCGGCCACTGCCTGGCAGCCCGGACAACACATGGCCCGCGTCTCACCGAGCACGCGGGCCTGAAAGTGCCCACCGGCAGGAACCGGTAGGCCACAGTGGTAGCAGGGAGTCGGACTGGCCATTCAGAACGCGGTCACTGGCCCAATTGCACCGGGGTGCCGGTCACCAGGGTTTGTTCCTCGAACAGGCGCCAGTCCTTGCCGCCTTCCTGGCCAATGATTTCAACAAAGCGCCGACCCTGCACGCTGTCCAGCATCATGCCGCGGTACAGCTTGCCTTCTGCCGGTTGCAGGACGATACGGCGGTCCTTTTCCGGCTGGGTTGGCGAGATCAGGTTGAGGGTCAGCTGCTGTGGGCGGCTGAAGCCGTTGAGCTCCAGCTGCGCCACCCCAGTTTCATCATTGAGGGTCAGGGTGCCGGTCATCTGCAGCTGTTTGGCCAGTTTTTCCCGGTCCAAAGCGGTGTTGATGCCTTTGCCGGCGTCGTAGTAGTTGTCCACGACCAGGCTGTCGCCTTTCTGGATCGCGATGGTCAGCAGCGACAGGCCCAAGACCACGGCAAAGGCCAGGATGCCAATGATGAACCACGGCCAGAACTGCTTGTACCAGGGTTCAATAGGAGTATCTGTGTGCATGGGCATCCTAGGGGTCAGCGAACGCTGGGGCCGATAAAGCGGCTGTCAGCTTCTTTGGTGATGTCGGGGTTGTCGATGGCCCGAACGCTGAAGAAGATCTCGTTGGCGCTAGAGGGCAGCTTCTCCGGTTCGATGGACAATTCTACCGGCAGGGAAAGAATTTCACCGGCCGCAGCTGTTACCTCGTGTTTACCTTCAAAGACCAGGCCATCGATGCCGCGGATTTCGATCAGGTAGCGGTGGTCGACTTGGTCCTTGTTCATCACCTTGAGGGTGTAGACGTTCTCGATCCGACCTTGCTCGTTTTCACGGTACAGCACGCGATCCTTGATGACGTCCAGTTGCACCAGCGGGCGCACAGCCACGGCGTAGGCGAAGCAGATCATCATCACGGTCAGGGCGATGGCGTAGCCGATCAGGCGTGGGCGCAGCAGGTGGGTCTTTTGTCCCGACAGGTTGTGCTCGGTGGTGTAGCTGATCAGGCCTTTGGGGTAATCCATCTTCTCCATGATGCTGTCGCAGGCGTCGATGCAGGCGGCGCAGCCGATGCATTCGATTTGCAGACCGTCACGGATGTCGATACCGGTAGGGCAGACCTGGACGCACATGGTGCAGTCGATGCAGTCACCCAGACCCTGAGCCTTATAGTCGGCGGTCTTCTTGCGCGGGCCACGGTGTTCGCCGCGACGCGGGTCATAGGAGACGATCAGGGTGTCCTTGTCGAACATCACACTCTGGAAACGCGCATAGGGGCACATGTAGATGCACACCTGCTCACGCAGCCAGCCGGCATTGCCGTAGGTGCCGAGGGTGAACAGGCCGATCCAGAAGTAGGCCCAGCCATCAGCCGTGCCATCCATCAATTGGCCGAGCAGCTCACGAATAGGGGCGAAGTAGCCGACGAAGGTCAGGCCGGTGGCCAGGCCGATCAGCAGCCAGAGGCTGTGCTTGGCTACTTTGCGCAGCAGCTTCTCTTTGCTCATGGGCGCTTTGTCGAGTTTCATCCGCTGGTTGCGGTCACCCTCGGTGACTTTCTCGCACCACATGAAAATCCACGTCCAGACGCTTTGTGGGCAGGTGTAACCGCACCACACGCGACCGGCAAAAACCGTAATAAAAAACAGGCCGAAGGCACAGATGATCAGCAGCCAAGACAGCAGGACGAAATCCTGTGGCCAGAATGTGGCGCCGAAAATGTAGAACTTGCGTCCGGGCAGATCCCACCAGACGGCCTGGCGGTCGCCCCAGTTCAGCCAGACGGTGCCGAAATACAAAATAAACAACCAGGCGCCGCCCGCCATTCGCACGTTGCGAAACAGGCCAGTAAAGGCGCGGGTGTAGATGGTGCCGCGACTGGCATAAAGGTCAACGGTGTTGTTGTCCTTGGCCGGTGCGGGGGTGACATTTTTGACAGGAATCTGTTCGCTCATCGGTGCATACCACGGCAGTGGAGGGATGCCTCGGCCCATTCATGCGGGTCGCGGTCAGGAGCACTTGCGTGCAGGGTTATGATACTCCCCCCTGCATACAGACATGGGTGCGACCTATGGTCGCCCGCGTCTTGTGCGCTTACAGACTGATTAAAGCAAAACGGCGCCAGGGAAGCCCTGACGCCGCTCAATACTTCTCGCCTGCAAACGCTTATTGGGCGTCTTTTTCCGCGTGCGAGAGGCTGTACACGTACGCTGCCAGCAGGTGCACTTTGTCGTTGCCGAGGAATGCTTCCTGGCTCGGCATTACGCCCTGGCGACCATAACGGATGGTCTGTTGCAGCTGGGTGAAGCTGGTGCCGTAGATAAACGCCGACGGATTGGTCAGGTTTGGCGCGCCCATGGCGGCTACACCTTTACCCTGTGGGCCGTGGCAGGCAACACAGTTGGTGGCGAAAATCTTCTTGCCTGCTTCGATGTCGGCCTTGGCCTCTTCCGGCAGCTTGCGGCCAGCCAGTTCGGTCAGCACGTAAGCGGAAACATTCTTCACGCCGCTTTCACCGATCACTTCAGCCCACGCCGGCATCACGGCGTGACGGCCAGCGAGCAGGGTGGTCTTGATGGTTTCCGGCTCGCCGCCCCAACGCCATTCGTTGTCGGTCAGATTCGGGAAGCCATAGGCGCCCTTGGCATCGGAACCGTGGCAAACGGAGCAGTTGGAGGCAAACAGGCGACCGCCCATTTTCAGCGCTTTTTCATCGGCGGCGACTTCGGTAATCGGCATCGCAGCGTATTTGGCGTAGATCGGGCCGTACTGAGCGTCGGCCTTGGCCATTTCCTTTTCCCACTGCGCAACACCGGTCCAGCCGCCTTCGTAGCCTGGCAGCAGACCTTTCCAGTTGCCCATGCCCGGGTAGAGCACGAGGTAACCGATGGCGAACACGATGGTCAGAATGAACAACATGAACCACCACTTGGGCAGCGGGTTGTCGAATTCTTCAATGCCGTCGAAGGCATGGCCAACGGTTTCTTCGGTTGTGTCTGGGCGCTGCCCTTTACGGGTGGAAAGCACCAGCCAGATCAGCCCCAAGATGGTGCCGCTGGTCAGTAGTGTGACGTACCAACTCCAAAAAGTGGTCATTCGTTCTTGCTCCCGGAAGCTTGTTCTTCACGCTTTTTTGCAGCGATATCGTCGGCAAAGGGCAGGTTGGCAGCTTCATCGAAGCTGCTCTTGCGCTTGCTGTTGTAGGCCCAGATCACCACGCTGATAAATGCAACCAGTACCAGCAGAGTGCCAAGGCCACGGAGAGTCCCGATATCCATCAGCGTTACCGTTTGTTCGTGATGGCGGTGCCAAGGGACTGCAGGTACGCCACCAGGGCGTCCATTTCAGTCTTGCCTTTGACCGCATCTTTGGCGCCAGCAATGTCGGCGTCGGTGTACGGCACACCCAAGGTGCGCATGGCTGCAAGCTTGGTGGCCGTGTTCTCGCCGTCCAGCTTGTTCTCTACCAGCCACGGGTATGCCGGCATGATCGACTCAGGCACGACGTTGCGTGGGTTGTAGAGGTGGGCACGGTGCCAGTCATCGGAGTAACGACCGCCAACGCGAGCCAGGTCCGGACCGGTACGCTTGGAGCCCCACAGGAATGGGTGATCCCAGACGCTTTCACCGGCTACCGAGTAGTGACCATAACGCTCGGTCTCGGCACGGAATGGACGAATCATCTGCGAGTGGCAGCCTACGCAACCTTCACGGATGAAGATGTCGCGGCCTTCATGTTGCAGGGCGGTACGTGGCTTCATGCCTTCCACGGGGGTGTTGGTCACGCCCTGGAAAAACAGCGGAACGATCTGTACCAGGCCGCCGATGCTGACGGCCAGGACCATGAACAGAGCCATTAGGCCGATGTTCTTTTCTACGACTTCGTGATTCATCTAGGTTCTCCTTAGGCCATCTGAGCCGCGGATTGCATGGCAACCGGGTCGGCCGCACGTACGGTGCGCCAGGTGTTGTAGGCCATCAGCAGCATGCCGAAGAGGAAGAAGCTGCCGCCGATTGCGCGAACCAGGAAACCTGGGTGGCTGGCTTCCAGTGCTTCGACGAAGGAGTAGGTGAGGGTGCCGTCTTCGTTGACTGCACGCCACATCAGGCCCTGAGCGATACCGTTGACCCACATCGAGGCGATGTACAGCACGGTGCCGATGGTGGCGAGCCAGAAGTGCGCGTTGATCAGGCCGACGCTGTGCATCTGCTGACGCCCGAAGATTTGCGGGATCAGGTGATACAGCGCACCGATCGAGACCATGGCAACCCAGCCCAAAGCACCGGCGTGTACGTGGCCGATGGTCCAGTCGGTGTAGTGCGACAGCGCGTTGACGGTCTTGATCGCCATCATCGGGCCTTCGAAGGTCGACATGCCGTAGAACGCAAGGGACACCACCAGGAAGCGCAGGATTGGGTCGCTGCGCAGCTTATGCCAGGCGCCCGACAGGGTCATCATGCCGTTGATCATGCCGCCCCAGCTCGGAGCCAGCAGAATCAGGGACATCGCCATACCCAACGACTGCGCCCAATCCGGCAGCGCGGTGTAGTGCAGGTGGTGGGGGCCGGCCCAGATGTACACGGTGATCAGTGCCCAGAAGTGCACGATCGACAGGCGGTACGAGTAGATCGGACGGCCAGCCTGCTTGGGTACGAAGTAGTACATCATCCCCAGGAAGCCCGCTGTCAGGAAGAAGCCTACAGCGTTGTGGCCATACCACCACTGGATCATGGCGTCGGTAGCACCGGCGTAGATCGAGTAGGACTTGAACATGCCAACCGGCAGTTCCATGTTGTTGACCAGGTGCAGCAGGGCCACGGTGAGGATAAAGCCACCGAAGAACCAGTTGCCTACATAGACGTGCTTGACCTTGCGTTTAACCACAGTGCCGAAGAACACGATCGCGTAGCTTACCCAGACCAGCGTGATCAGGATGTCGATCGGCCATTCCAGTTCGGCGTACTCCTTGGAGGAGGTGTAGCCGAGTGGCAGGGTGATCGCCGCCAGAACAATCACGGCTTGCCAACCCCAGAAGGTGAAGGCAGCCAGACCATCGGAGATCAGGCGGGCTTGCGAGGTGCGTTGCACCACGTAATAAGAAGTAGCGAACAAGGCGCAACCACCGAAGGCGAAAATCACCGCGTTGGTATGCAGAGGACGTAGACGGCCGAAGCTGGTCCACGGAAGGCCGAGGTTGAGTTCTGGCCACACAAGTTGTGAGGCGATCAGAACACCCACACCCATGCCTACGATCCCCCAAATCACCGTCATAATGGCGAATTGGCGGACCACCTTATAGTTATAAGCAGTCGGACTGGTTGCTGAGGTCATGCTTTTGCTTCCACGGTTAATGGAGTTTTCTGGGGACAAAAATCGGCGGCAAGTATGGGCAAAGCAGGTAGCCAATGCAATCAGCAAGGCCCGCGGGACCGGGGTTTGCAGGCCCGCCGCGAGGGGCTTGAACCTCAATAGAGGTTTTGCGGCGAAGCTTTTGTTGCTCCCAGTAGCCCCATTAATGACAGGGGATTGGCGCGCAGTCCTGATGAATGGCGACTGTGGGCAGCGTAGACCAAGGCGGAGGCTTTGTTCGAGGCGAGCGGAGATGGTGCGACACTCTGTCGCGGCTGTAGCGGGGAGAAATCTAGGAAAGACACATCCTTGTGCCCTTTTTACCCTTTACTGCAACTGCGCCTTGACCTGTGCTGCTGATCGAGGCGCAGTGATCGCGGGCAGTTACTCTGCTGCCGGCGCTTGGCTGGCTTGTTGCGACAGGCTGAAGACATAGGCCGCCAGCAGGTGAACCTTATCGTTCCCCAGGTAAGCGTCCTGTGCCGGCATCTGGCCGTTACGGCCATAGCGGATGGTCTGTTGCAGTTGCGCCAGACTCGAACCATAGATCCAACCAGCTGGGTGGGTCAGGTCCGGTGCGCCCATCATCGGCATGCCTTTGCCTTGTGGGCCGTGGCACGCCATGCAGTTGCTGTTGAAGATGGTTTGCCCGGCTTGTAGGTCGGCATTGCTGCCTTCCGGCAGCGGCAAGCCTGCCAGCGAACTGCGCACGTAGGCAGAGACGTTCTTCACGCCATCATCGCCAATAATGCTGCCCCAAGCCGGCATGATCGCCATACGGCCGTGCAGAATTGTGGTCTTGATGGTGTCGGGCTCGCCGCCCCAGCGCCAGTTAGTGTCCGTCAGGTTAGGGAAGCCTACAGCGCCTTTTGCGTCAGAGCCGTGGCAGATCGAGCAGTAGGTGGAAAACAGGCGGCCGCCCATTTTCAGCGCTTGCTCATCTTTGGCGACGTCGGCAATTGGCATGGCAGCATACTTGGCGTAGATCGGGCCGTACTGCGCATCAGCCTTGTCCACTTCCTTCTGCCATTGTTTGACCTGGGTCCAGCCACCTTCGTAGCCCGGCAGTACACCCTTCCAGTTGCCCAGGCCTGGGTACAGCGCCAGGTAAGCAACGGCAAAGATGATGGTGCCGATAAACAGCATGAACCACCACTTTGGCAGTGGATTGTCATACTCCTCGATGCCATCGAAGGCGTGGCCCATGGTCTGGTCGGTGGTGCCTTTTTTCTCGCCCTTGCGGGTGGCGAACACCAGCCAGAGCAGGGCTAGCAGGGTGCCGATAGTCAGTGCGGTGACGTACCAACTCCAGAATGTACTCATACGTTATTACTCCTAGATGCCTTCTGGGCAGGCGCCTTGACAAGGGACTGGTCGGCGAATGGCAACAATGCAGCTTCATCGAAGGCCGCTTTGCGTTTGCCGCTGTAGGCCCAGAACACGACGCAGATAAATGCGACGAGTACCAGTAATGTGCCCAAGCCGCGTAGGGTTCCTATGTCCATGACGCTTACCTTTTGTTCTTGAGCGCGGTGCCCAGCGATTGCAGGTAGGCCACCATCGCGTCCATCTCGGTTTTACCCGCTACGGCTGCCTGGGCGCCGGCAATGTCGGCATCGGTGTAAGGCACGCCCAAGGTGCGCATGGCTTTCAGCTTGGCGGCGGTGTCTTTGCCGTCCAGCTTGTTCTCTACCAGCCATGGGTACGCCGGCATGATCGACTCAGGCACGACGTTGCGCGGGTTGTAGAGGTGGGCACGGTGCCAGTCATCGGAGTAACGACCGCCAACGCGAGCCAGGTCCGGACCGGTACGCTTGGAGCCCCACAGGAATGGGTGATCCCAGACGCTTTCACCGGCTACCGAGTAGTGACCATAACGCTCGGTCTCGGCACGGAATGGACGAATCATCTGCGAGTGGCAGCCTACGCAACCTTCACGGATGAAGATGTCGCGGCCTTCATGTTGCAGGGCGGTACGCGGTTGCATGCCTTCCACCGGGGTGTTGGCAACGTCCTGGAAGAACAGTGGCACGATCTGCACCAGACCACCGATGCTGACGGCAAGGACCATCAGCAGGGCCATCAGGCCGATATTTTTTTCAACGACTTCGTGATTCATCTTGGTTCTCCTCAGGCCATCTGCGCCGCGGCTTGCATTTCAGCCGGTTTGGCCGCCTGCACGGTGCGCCAGGTGTTGTAGGCCATCAGCAGCATGCCGGTGAAGAAGATCGCGCCGCCGATTACCCGTACAACCATGCCTGGGTGGCTGGCTTCCAGTGCTTCGACGAAGGAGTAGGTGAGGGTGCCGTCTTCGTTGACTGCACGCCACATCAGGCCCTGAGCGATACCGTTGACCCACATCGAGGCGATGTACAGCACGGTGCCGATGGTGGCGAGCCAGAAGTGCGCGTTGATCAGGCCGACGCTGTGCATCTGCTGACGCCCGAAGATTTGCGGGATCAGGTGATACAGCGCACCGATCGAGACCATGGCAACCCAGCCCAAAGCACCGGCGTGTACGTGGCCGATGGTCCAGTCGGTGTAGTGCGACAGGGCGTTGACGGTCTTGATCGCCATCATCGGACCTTCAAAGGTCGACATGCCGTAGAACGCCAGGGACACCACCAGGAAGCGCAGGATCGGGTCGCTGCGCAGCTTATGCCAGGCGCCCGAGAGGGTCATCATGCCGTTGATCATGCCGCCCCAGCTTGGCGCCAGCAGTATCAGGGACATCGCCATACCCAACGACTGCGCCCAATCCGGCAGCGCGGTGTAGTGCAGGTGGTGCGGACCGGCCCAGATGTACACGGTGATCAGTGCCCAGAAGTGCACGATCGACAGGCGGTACGAGTAGATCGGACGGCCAGCCTGCTTGGGTACGAAGTAGTACATCATCCCCAGGAAGCCCGCTGTCAGGAAGAACCCTACGGCGTTGTGACCGTACCACCACTGCACCATGGCATCAGTTGCGCCCGAGTACAGTGAGTAGGATTTGGTCAGGGTGACTGGCAGTTCCAGGTTGTTCACCAGGTGCAGCAGGGCCACGGTGATGATGAACGCGCCAAAGAACCAGTTACCGACATAGATGTGCTTGGTAGTCCGCTTCATCACGGTACCGAAGAACACGATCGCGTAGCTGACCCAAACGATGGTGATCAGGATATCGATCGGCCATTCCAGCTCGGCATATTCCTTGGAACTGGTCAGGCCCAGCGGCAAGGTGATGGCGGCGAGCAGGATCACCAGTTGCCAGCCCCAGAAGGTGAAACCCGCCAGCTTGCCGGCAAACAGCCGGGTCTGACAGGTGCGCTGTACCGAGTAGTACGAGCAGGCGAACAGTGCGCAACCGCCAAAGGCGAAGATCACTGCGTTGGTGTGCAACGGGCGCAAGCGGCCGAAGCTGGTCCACGGTAGGCCAAAGTTAAGATCCGGCCACGCGAGCTGCGCGGCAATGAATACGCCGAGTCCCATCCCGACGATTCCCCAAATCACCGTCATAATGGCGAATTGGCGGACCACCCTGTAGTTGTAGGCGGTACTGGTTGCTGTGTTCATGTATGGGCTTCCATCCACGGTTATAGGCAGATTCTTCTAAAAAGCAGGGTAAGCATGGTCAAAGGCGTAATTAGCGATATTGACAGGGGTCAATGTCCGCAGGGTCAGCAGGGGAATGGGCAGTGGCTGTGGAACAGGCCTTTGGGGGCTACGCGGGGCTGCCTGATCCTGGCCCATGGGGCGGGCGCGCCGATGGACAGTCCATTCCTCCAAACCATGGCTGAAAGCCTTGCGGCGCGTGGGCTTGCGGTGCTGCGCTTCGAGTTCGCCTATATGGCATTGCGGCGGTCTGGCGGGGGCAAGCGCCCCCCCAATCCACAGGCCCAATTGCTGGAACAATGGCGGCAGGTGTACCAGCTGGTGCGACAGACAGTCGCGGGCCCAGTGGCGATTGGCGGCAAGTCGATGGGCGGGCGTATGGCCAGCATGCTGGCTGATGAGGTGGGGGCGGACGGCCTGATTTGCCTCGGCTATCCCTTTTACGCGGCGGGCAAGCCGGAAAAGCCACGGGTGGCCCATCTTGCCGAGCTAAAGACCCCCACCTTGATCATTCAGGGGGAACGCGATGCGCTGGGCAACCGGGAGGCGGTGGCAGGCTATCAATTGTCGAGTGCCATAGAACTGCTCTGGCTGGCAGCTGCCGATCACGACCTCAAACCGCTCAAGGCCTCGGGGTTCTCTCAGCAGCAACATTTGCACCAGGCTGCGGACGCCATTGCGGCGTTTATGGCGCAGCGGCTGCCCGCTGCGCCATAGGCTTAAGGTGAGTTAGCGGTTGAAGCGTTCGACCAGGGAGAATTGGCCGCGCGCGGTGTTAAGCAAGTTATTGCTCAGCTCCGAAGTGCGCTCGGCCTGTTCGGCGGTCTGTTCGGTCAACTGGGCGATGGTGATCATCTTGCGGTTCACTTCCTCGGCCACGGCGCTTTGCTCTTCTGTGGCGGCGGCAATCTGGTTGGCCATGTCGGTGATATGACCCACCGCATCACTGATGCCGGCCAAGGCGCTGTCGGCCTGCTGTACTTGCTGCACGCCTTCCTCGGCCTGACGTTGGCCGTTTTCCATGGTCAGTACGGCTTCTTGGGCGGTGCGTTGCAGTTTGGCGATCAACTGGTGGATTTGCCCGGTGGACTCGCCGGTACGCTGTGCCAGCGAGCGCACCTCGTCAGCCACCACGGCAAAGCCGCGGCCCATTTCTCCGGCGCGCGCGGCTTCAATAGCGGCGTTCAGGGCCAGCAGGTTGGTCTGGTCGGCAATCCCCTTGATCACATCGACCACGCCACCAATCTCGCTGCTGTCCTTGGCCAGCCGTGTGACGGTATCGCCGGTTTCTGTCACCGCAATGGCCAGGCGGTGGATGGCTTCCCGGGCCTCGTCGGTGATCTTGCGGCCTTGCTGGGTCAGCTGGTTGGCTTTCTGGGTGGCGTCAGCGGTGCGCTGCACATTGCTTGCCACTTCCTGGGTGGTAGCGGTCATTTGGTTGACTGCGGTGGCCACCTGCTCGGTTTCCAGGCGCTGATTTTCCAGGCTTTCGGCGCTGCTGTGGGCCAGGACGCCGGTATCGCTGGCCTGGTGGGTGAGGTGTTCGGCGGTGTCCTGCAGACGCGTCAGGCAGGTGCGCAGGTGGGCTTGCTGGCTGCGCATGGACATCTCTACCCGCGCCTCAAGGCCCTGGCTGTCGGTGTACATCAAGGCGATCAGCGGATCGGCATTGGCCCGTTCGGCAATTTTGGCCAGACGCCGCATGCCTTGGTTCTGCCAATGCACGCCAGTTAGCCCCAGCGGAATTATCAGCAGGCTGCTGGTCAGGTAGCCCCAGCCGCCCGGTAGTAGGTTACCGAGCAGGGTGCCGAGCAGCACCGCGCAGAGAAACGGCACCCAGAAACGCAGCAAAGGCATCAAGCGGTTGGAGGCCGGGATTGCCGGCTTTCCGCTGTTGATCCGCCGGTACAGGGCTTCGGCCCGACTCACCTGCTTGGCCGTGGGCTTGACCCGCACCGACTCAAAGCCAACCACCTGGTTGTTCTCGTAGATCGGCGTCACATAGGCATTCACCCAGTAGAAGTCGCCGTTCTTGCAGCGGTTTTTGACGATACCCATCCACGGTTTGCCCTGCTTGAGGGTTTCCCACATATGGGCAAATACGGCTGCCGGCACATCTGGATGGCGCACCAGGTTGTGTGGCGCGTTCATCAGCTCTTCACGGCTGAAACCGCTGATGTTGATGAACACCTCATTGCAGTAGGTGATCATGCCCTTGAGGTTGGTCGTGGAAATCAGGCGCTGATTCTCGGCCACCTGATGTTCGCGCTGAGTCACGGGCTGGTTATTACGCATGGCAAGGTTCCAATTTAGTTATGTCGGTGCATCGACCGGTCAACCCGAAAGTTGAACAACCCACCAATAAAAACAGTGTAAGTGGCATTGCTGACGTGGCCAGTCACATGCTGGTCACTCGTCCGATAGTCACAGGTGGGCTTAAGACCCTTATTCTAAAGGCTTTGCGTGGGTTGGGCGCGCCGCCAGGGCGAACTCCGTTATCATGCCGGCCCTGAGGAGATCGCCATGAATACTTTGTTGCTGCACTGCCGCCCTGGTTTTGAAGGGGAGGTGTGTGCCGAACTGTCGGAACACGCGGCCCGTCTGGGGGTTGCCGGCTATGCCAAGGGCAAGGCCAGCAGTGCCTGTGCCGAGTTTGTCTGCAGTGAGGCAGGCGGCGCGCAGAAGCTGATGCGCGTGCCTTTCAGCAGCCTGATCTTCCCGCGCCAGTGGGCGCGCGGCGAGTTTGTGCAATTGCCGGAAACCGACCGCATCAGCGTGCTGCTGGCCCAACTGGGTGACTACCCGGTGTGTGGCAGCCTGTGGCTGGAAGTGCTGGACACCAACGATGGCAAAGAGCTGTCGAACTTCTGCAAGAAGTTCGAGGCGCCGCTGCGCAAGGCCCTGAGTAAGGCCGGACGGCTGGTGGACGACCCCAGCCTGCCGCGCCTGCTGCTGACCTTTAAAAGTGGTCGAGAGGTGTTTCTCGGCCTGGCCGAGCCGAATAACTCGGCTCACTGGCCTATGGGCATCCCGCGCCTGAAGTTCCCCCGTGAGGCACCGAGCCGCTCCACCCTCAAACTGGAGGAGGCCTGGCATCAATTCATCCCGCGCGACCAGTGGGACGAGCGCCTGGCGGCCGGCATGACCGCTGTCGATCTCGGTGCCGCGCCCGGTGGTTGGACTTGGCAGCTGGTTAACCGGCACATGCAGGTGATCGCCATCGACAACGGGCCGATGGCCGAAAGCTTGATGGACAGCGGTCTGGTCGAGCACTTGCAGGCCGATGGATTCACCTTCAAACCGCGCCGGCCAGTGGACTGGATGGTCTGCGACATCGTCGAAAAGCCGGCACGTAGCGCGGCTCTGCTGGAAACCTGGCTGGGTGAGGGCTTGTGCCGCGAAGCAGTGGTCAACCTGAAATTGCCGATGAAACAGCGTTATGCCGAGGTCAAACGTCTGCTCGAGCGCATCGCCGATGGCTTCACGGCGCGCGGTATTCGTGTGTCGATTGCCTGCAAGCAGCTGTATCACGATCGGGAAGAAGTGACCTGCTATCTGCGGCGCCTGGACAAGCCTTAGTCGTCCGCTGCAGTACGACCGGAACAGGGAGATAGGTTCAGGTGAAGGATAAAATGCCGTCGTTGCTGGGCACCTATGCCCGTTTGCTGCTGATTCGCCGGCGCGGGCTGCGCGCGGGTGAGCAGCTGCCGCGGTTGCATATCGAGTGCCGCAGCCTGTGTTTTGAACCGGGCAAGATTGCCGCCTACCGCCGCGTGTGCGGGCTGGATAAGACCGAGAGCGTACCGCTGCTGTATCCCCAGGTGTTGCTGATGCCGTTGCATATGCGCCTGGTCAGCGATGGGCGGATGCCGGTGCAGCCCATGGGCCTGGTGCATGTGCGCAACCATGTGCAGCGTTATCACGCCATGCCGGTGGGGCAGAAGGTCGACCTGCGTTGTCGCATCCTCGGCGAGCGGCGCACCGCGCAGGGCCTGGAGTTCGATATTGGTAGTGAGATCTGGCATGCCGGCGCTCTGTGCTGGCAGGCCATCAGCACCTATCTGGCTCGTGGTGATTATCTGCACGGGCAGGCACCGGCGGCCTTGCCGGGGCGCGCCAACTGGGCGCTGTTACCGGCAACCTGTCCGGCGGCAGCCTGGTCGGTGCCGGGCAATATCGGCTGGCGTTTCGCCCGCGTCAGTGCGGACTTCAATCCGATCCATTTGTGGGCGCCTGCCGCCAGAGCCTGTGGTTTTCCGCGGGCCTTTGCCCATGGCATGTGGAGCCTGGCCCGCAGCCTGGCAGGGCAGGCATTGCCCGTAAGGGTGCGCCTGGATGTGCAGTTCAAGGCGCCGCTGCTGCTCGGCAGCCAGGTGTTGCAGGAGAACAGTCAGGTCGGCGCCTGCCGGCAGTGGCGCTTGCTGGCCGCGGATACTCAGCGGCCTCTGTTGTTGGCGCAGCTGCAGCATGGGCCGGTGCAAGCGTTAAACCTGACCGGCTGATCTGTGGTGGACAGTTGCCTGGGTGACCAGGCGGGCACTTTCGGCGACAATGCCTGCCTGTTTTTGGAGCCCGATATGCCTTTGCAACCCGATGCAATTCTCGACGCCAGCGGCCTCAACTGCCCCGAGCCGGTGATGATGCTGCACAACAAGGTGCGCGACCTGCCCGCTGGTGGCCTGCTCAAGGTGATTGCCACCGACCCCTCGACCCGTCGCGACATTCCCAAGTTCTGCCTGTTTCTCGGCCATGAGCTGCTGGAGCAACAGGTGGAGGCGGGCACCTACCTGTACTGGATCAAAAAGAAGATCGACTGATTGGTTGCAGGCCTGCCAAGCGCCGCTCAGGGCGGCGCACTGGCAGCGCCGTCAGGGTTGCAGGCGGATCTGCCGCTTGGCGCTGCGCATCAGGCGAATGCCGAGCATCAGTGCGGCGCAGGTCAAGCCGACAATCAGCCCCTGCCACAAGCCGCGCGGCCCTGAGGCTGGGCCCCAGAGGTCGGTCAGGCCGAGGCAGTAGCCCACGGGCAGGCCAATGCCCCAGTAGGCAAACAAGGTCAGCAGCATGGTCACCCGTGTGTCCTGGTAGCCACGCAAGGCACCCGCGGCAGTCACCTGAATCGCATCGGAAAACTGAAACAGCGCCGAATAGATGATTAGCCCGGTGGCGATGGCGATCACCGCGCTGTCCGGGGTGTAGAGGCGGGCGATGTGTTCGCGGGTCAGGAGCATGGCGCTTGCCGACAGGCAGGCATAAGCCAGTGCAACACCCATGCCGACGCCGGCGGCAAAGCGTGCTTCGCGCGGCTCGCCGCGCCCGAGGGCTTGGCCAACCCGCACGGTGACCGCCATGCCCAGGGCATAAGGGATCATGAACACCATAGAGCTGAAGTTGAGGGCGATCTGGTGGCCGGCCACCACGCTGGCCCCCAGGCCGCCGATCAACAGGGCGATGACCGAGAAGATGCTGGCCTCGGCAAACACCGCCACACCAATCGGCACACCGACCGAGAGCAGGCGCTTGAGCATCGCCCAGTTGGGCCAGTCAAAGCGCTGAAACAGCTGATTGGCCTGGTAGTACGGCGCCCAGGTCACCCACCAGAGCATGCCCAGCAACATCGCCCACATCACCAGGCCGGTGGCCCAGCCGCAGCCGACCCCGCCCATGGCCGGCAGGCCCAGCTTGCCGTAGATAAAGATGTAATTGAGCGGGATATTCAGTAGCAGGCCCACCAAGCCCAGCATCATGCTCGGCCGGGTGTGGCCCAGGCCGTCGCTGTAGCAGCGCAGCACGTGGTACAGCGCCACGGCCGGGAAGCCACAGGCGACTGGCCGCAGGTAGCCCATCGACGGCTCGATCAATTGCGGGTCGACGTTCATCCAGTGCAGCACGCTTTCCGCGTTCCACAGCAACAGGCCGGCGCCACAGCCCACCAGCAGCGCCAGCCACATGGCCTGGCGCACCAATGGGCCGATTTCACCATGCAGGCCGCCACCAAAGCGCTGGGCGACCTTGGGCGTGGTCGCCAGCAGGATGCCGGTCATCAGCAGAAACACCGGCACCCAGATCGAGTTGCCGAGGGCCACGGCGGCCAAGTCGCGCGGGCTGACGCGGCCGGCCATGACCGTATCGACAAAGCCCATGGCGGTATTGGCCAGCTGCGCAATCATGATCGGGGCGGCGAGTCCCAGCAGGCTGCGCAGCTCGATGCGCAGGCGGCCAAGGCGGGTGAGGGTGGGCATGAAACTATCCATCTGGTCAGCAAGCCAGCCAGTCTACGCGCTGCGTCGCGACCTGGCCAAGCAACAACCCCTGAGGTGTCGCCCCAGCGCGCTCTGGATGACGCATTTGCACATGGCTAACGCGGCTCGCAATGTACCGGCAACACCTTCTAGAATGGCGGCCGGTTTAGCGGAGGCCCCCCCATGCGCATTGTCGCCGACGAAAATATACCCTTGCTGGATGAGTTTTTTGCCGGGCACGGTGCCATTCGCCGCCTGCCGGGGCGGGCCATCTCGGCCGCCGATGTGGCGGATGCCGATGTGCTCCTGGTGCGCTCGGTTACTCGCGTCGATCAGGCCTTGCTGCAGGGCAGCCCGGTGCGTTTTGTCGGCACCTGCACCATTGGCACCGACCACTTGGATCTGGATTACTTTGCCGCGGCGGACATCGCCTGGGCCAGTGCGCCGGGCTGCAATGCCCGTGGTGTGGTCGATTACGTACTCGGCAGTTTGCTGGCCCTGGCTGAGCGTGAAGGCGTCGAGCTGGCGCAACGAACCTACGGTGTGGTCGGTGCCGGCCAGGTTGGTGGCCGGCTGGTCAAGGTCATGCGTGCGTTGGGTTGGCGCGTGCTGGTTTGCGACCCGCCGCGGCAGGCGGCCGAGGGCGGCGATTACGTCAGCCTGGAGACGCTGCTCAGCCAATGCGATGTGCTCAGTCTGCACACGCCGCTGACGGCGGATGGCCCGCTGGCGACGCGACATTTACTCAGCACCGAACAACTGCAGGCGCTACGGCCGGGCGCCTGGCTGATCAATGCCAGTCGCGGTGCGGTGGTGGATAACGCCGCGCTCTACCAGGTGCTGCAGCAACGCCACGATCTGCAGGTGGTGCTGGATGTGTGGGAGGGCGAGCCGTTGGTGGATGTGCCTTTGGCAGGCCTGTGCCGCATCGCCACGCCGCATATTGCCGGTTACAGCCTGGATGGCAAATTGCGCGGTACGGCGCAGATCTATCAGGCCTTTTGCGCCTGGATGCAGTTGCCCGCCAGTATCGAATTGGCCCAGTTGCTGCCTGCGCCCTGGCTGCCGACACTGCAACTGGACGGCCGCTGCGACCCTGCTTGGGGGCTGGCCACCCTGTGCCGCGCCGTGTATGACCCGCGCCGCGACGATGCGAATTTCCGCCGCAGCCTGAGCGGTGATGCTACTACCCGGCGCAGTGCCTTCGATGCGTTGCGCAAGCACTACCCCTATCGCCGCGAAACCGATGGTCTGCGGGTAGCGCTGAACGCGCCAACGCCGGCGTTGCAGCAGCTGATCAGTGCCTTGGGTGCCAACCTGCAGACGTTGGAGCAATAAAAAGCCCGGCGTAAACGCCGGGCTGGATACGCTTGCTCGCAGCGCTTAGGGGCGTTTGCGCAATGGCTGGCAATGGTGCTCAAGGTCGCGGCAGGCGCGTTGGATCATGCTCTCGGTAATCGGTATTTCGCGACCCTGAGCATCGATGAAGGCGCCGCCCAGCAGGGCCTGACGGGTGAGTGTGCTGTTGCGCGGTGCGGAAGCGGTTTTTTGCATGCCCATGGTCGGTCTCCTTGTCGGCGGGTTGCTGCACAGTAGTCAATCAAGGTGACGGTGCGGTGACAGAAAGTGGGCGAATGAGTTGGCTTCGTCGCTTGAATTCGCAGTTCGTTGTGTTCACGGTTCATTTAATTGCGCTGCTTCCCTTCACCGGGCGCCGCTTGCTGAGAGAGTTGTATGTCGCGCTTCCACCTTGGTTTGATCATCAACCCGCTGGCCGGTCTGGGTGGCAGTGTGGCCCTCAAGGGTAGCGATGGGGTCGCCGCTCAAGCCCTTGCGTTGGGTGCCGAACCACGGGCGTCGGCGCGCACGCGGATCGCCCTGGAGTCGTTGCTGCCGATTGCCGAGCGCGTGCAGTTCGTCACCTTTGCCGGTGCCATGGGGGCCTACTTGTTGGCGGACATGGGCTTTGCCTATCGCGTGCTGGGGCCTGAACAGCTACCCCTCAGCAGTGCGGCGGACACTCAGGCGGCGGTGCTGGCCCTACAGGCTGAAGGCGTGGCGCTGCTGCTGTTTGCTGGCGGCGATGGCACGGCGCGGGATGTGTGTGCGGTGGCGGCGGCTGCGCAGCCGGTGTTGGGCATTCCCGCTGGGGTGAAGATTCATTCCGGGGTGTATGCCATCAGCCCGCGAGCCGCCGGGGAGCTAACCCGGCGCCTGGTGGAGGGCGGTCTGGTGCGCCTGGCCAGCGGTGAAGTGCGTGACCTTGATGAAGCCGCCCTGCGTGATGGTCGGGTGGCGGCGCGCTGGTATGGCGAACTGACAGTGCCGGTGGAAGGCCACTTTATGCAGCAGGTCAAGCAGGCCGGCATGGAGTCGGAGGAGTTGGTGTTGCTGGAACTGGCCGATTGGCTGCAGGACAGTTTGGAAGCGGACGTACGCTATGTCTTCGGTCCTGGCTCAACGCTGCATGGCTTGGCCAGTAATCTAGGTTTGACCACCACCTTGCTCGGGGTGGATGTGATCGAGAATGGTCAGGTGCTCGCCCGTGACGTCAGCGAACAGCAGCTGTATGAGCTGGTGCGTGAACATCCGAGCCGCCTGCTGGTCACCGCCATCGGTGGCCAGGGCCATATCATCGGCCGCGGCAACCAGCAGATCAGCCCGCGGGTGTTGCGTGCGATCGGCCTTGAGCATCTGCGGGTGGTGGCCACCAAGCGCAAGTTGGCCACCCTGGCTGGCCGGCCGTTGTTGGTGGACAGCGGCGACCCGCATTTGGACGGCGCATTTCCCGATGCCATCCGAGTCTGGACAGGCTACCAGGAAGAGATGCTTTACCCGCTGGGCTGGTCGGCCGAGCGCCTGGCCGCGGCAGACGAGGGCGCTGAAGCCTGCGGTAATAAATAAACCGGGCAGTTCAGATATGTCGCTGGCGTCCCAGGTTGCCAGCGGGGCATGATCGAGGCTGTCGTTCTTTGCTGGATGTCCGTTATGTCTGCCGCCCTGTCTTCCCGTCGTCGCAGCGCCCTGCGCATGGCTCGCCGCTTTGTCGCCCCTTATCGTTGGCAAGTGCTGGGGGCGCTGTTGGCGCTGATGTTTACCGCCGCTATTACGTTGTCCATGGGGCAGGGCATCCGCCTGCTGGTGGATCAGGGCCTGGCCACGCAATCCCAGGCTGCGCTGAATCAGTCGATCGGGCTGTTTTTTGTCCTGGTGTTGGCCCTGGCAGTGGGCACCTTCACGCGCTTCTATCTGGTCTCGTGGATCGGCGAGCGCTTTGTCGCCGATATCCGCATGCGTGTGTTTAATCACCTGATCAACCTGCATCCGGGCTTTTACGAGAGCAACCGCAGTTCAGAGATTCAGTCGCGCCTGACCGCTGATACCACCTTGCTGCAGACGGTTATCGGCTCGTCGCTGTCGATGGCGCTGCGCAATCTGCTGATGCTGATCGGCGGCATCATCTTGCTGTTTGTCACCAACCCAAAACTGACCGCCATTGTGATCGTGGCGCTGCCGCTGGTGGTGGCGCCGATCCTGATCTTCGGTCGCCGGGTGCGCGCGTTGTCGCGGCAGACCCAGGACCGGGTGGCCGATGTTGGCAGCTACGTGGGCGAAACCCTCGGTCAGATCAAGACGGTGCAGGCCTACAACCACCAGGAGCAGGACAAACAGCACTTCAGCAATGCCGTGGAAGCGGCGTTCACTACGGCTGGTCAGCGTATTCGTCAGCGCGCCTGGCTGATTACCGTGGTGATCGTGCTGGTGCTCGGCGCCGTGGGCTTGATGCTCTGGGTTGGCGGCATGGACGTGATTGCCGGCACCATCAGCGGCGGCGAGCTGGCGGCCTTTGTGTTTTACAGCCTGATCGTCGGCATGGCCTTCGGTGCGATCAGTGAAGTGATCGGCGAGCTACAGGCCGCTGCCGGCGCCGCCGAACGGATCGCCGAGTTATTGCAGGCGGAAAACGCCATCCTGCCGCCGACCCAGGGCCTGCAACAGCTGCCGGCGCGGGTTAGCGGACGGATTGAGTTGCAGCAGCTGCGCTTCGCCTATCCCAGCCGGCCGGAGCGTTGGGCCATTGATGGCATCGATTTGCAGATAAATCCCGGGGAAACCCTGGCGCTGGTGGGGCCTTCCGGCGCCGGCAAGTCGACCCTGTTTGATCTGCTGTTGCGTTTTTTTGACCCGCAAAGCGGGCGCATTCTGCTCGAAGGCGTACCGCTGCAGCAGTTGGCGCCGGAGGATATTCGCCGCTGTTTCGCCCTGGTAGCGCAGAACCCGGCGCTGTTCTTCGGCAGCGTGGCCGACAACCTGCGCTACGGTAACCCTAGCGCCACCCAGGCGGAGATCGAAGCGGCGGCCAAGGCTGCCCATGCCCACGAGTTCATCATGCACATGCCCGAGGGCTATCAGACGCATCTGGGCGAGGGTGGGCTGGGGCTGTCTGGTGGCCAGCGTCAGCGCCTGGCGATTGCTCGGGCGCTGTTGGTGGATGCGCCGATCCTGCTGCTGGACGAGGCCACCAGCGCGCTGGATGCGGAGAGTGAGCACCTGATCCAGCAGGCGTTGCCACGCCTAATGCAAGGGCGCACCACCCTGGTGATTGCCCATCGCCTGGCGACGGTAAAAAGTGCCGATCGCATTGCCGTGATCGATCACGGCAAGTTGCTGGCCATCGGAACCCACGCCGAGCTGGTGGCCAGTAATCCGCTGTATGCGCGCCTGGCTGAGTTGCAGTTCAGTAGCGAGGCGGTGCAGGAGTAAGGTTCTGCAGGCAATAAAAAACCGGCCAAGACCGGTTTTTTATTAGCGCGACTGACTCAGCGATATTCGCAGAGGTAGGCGGTGTCCTGGGTGACTTTCAGCTGGAACTTGCTGTTGGCCGGCACGGTGAATTGGCTGCCGCCGGTGAAGTCTTCCCAGCTGTCGCTGCCTGGCAGTTTGACGGTCAGGGCGCCGGCAATCACGTGCATGACTTCCAGTTGGCTGGTGCCGAATTCGTATTCGCCCGCGGCCATCACGCCGATGGTGGCTGGGCCTGCAGTCATGCCGAAGGCAATGGATTTGACGCTGCCGTCGAAGTACTCGTTGACCTTGAACATGGGGATTCCTCGAAGGGGTTAAAAAAGGGTGGCCAGTATGCCCAAGCCGCTTCGGGGCGTCATCCGCTTTGCATGGGTTTATGCCGGCAGCAGCAATGGCAGCAGGCGGGCGGTATTGCGCGCATCTTCCAGGGCGCGGTGCTGCTGGCCATTGAACTGCAAACCCGCCAGTTGCAGGGCGCTTTTTAGCCCTACTGCACGTTGCAGTTGGCGGGCCTCGGCAAAGCGTTGCTTGAGGTTGAGGTGTGGCACTTGGCTGATCAGGCTGCTGAGGTTGTGGCGTTGCCACTCCTGCTCAAGCTGCTTACGGTCGTAGTCGCCCCAACTGCCCCAGCCCGCCAGTTGTGGCTGGTGATGGCCAAGCCAACGTTCGAATTGCGCCCAAACCATGGGCAGTGGTGCGGCGCTGTCGATCTGCTCCTGGCTGATGTGCGTCAGCTGGCGGCAGAAGACGGTTAATAGCGGTCGGCGCTGGGGTCGCACGAAGCGCTGGAAGTGGTCCACCTCATGGCCGAGGCGATTGACCAGACTGGCGCCGATCTCAATGATTTCCATCTGTTCCAGCGGCCATCCGCCTTCCTCGGTGGTGGCCTCCAAGTCGATCACGAGCCAATGTTGCATATGCCCTCCTTAGCGATGGCGCCAGTATGGCCGGGCTTGCCTGGCCCGGCAAACGCCGTGCTAGGCTCTGCAAAATCACTCAGGGGGGCACGCAAATGGCAAAGGTCAGCTTTATCGGACTGGGCGTAATGGGTTACCCGATGGCCGGGCATCTGGCCGCCGAAGGCCATGAGGTGTGTGTCTTCAACCGCAGCCTCGGCAAAGCGCAAAGCTGGGTCGCCCGGTTTGCCGGGGAGTTTGCTGCCACCCCGCGTGAGGCCGCTGCAGGGGCCGAGTTTGTGATGACCTGCGTCGGCAACGATGATGATTTGCGCAGCGTGGTGCTGGGCGCTGATGGTGCTTTTGCTGGTATGGCGCCGGGCGCAGTATTGATCGATCACACCACGGCGTCAGCCACTGTCGCGCGGGAGCTGGCGGTGCTGGCGGCGGAGCGTGAGCTGGGCTTTCTTGATGCGCCGGTGTCGGGCGGCCAGGCGGGCGCCGAGAGCGGCCTGTTGACGGTGATGGTCGGTGGCGAAGCGGCGATTTATGCACGGGCACTGCCGGTCATCGAAGCTTACGCCAAGATGGTGCGCCTGATGGGCCATGCCGGCAGCGGCCAGCTGACCAAGATGGTCAACCAGATCTGCATTGGCGGCTTGGTGCAGGGTCTGGCCGAGGCGCTGCACTTTGCCCAATGCGCGGGCCTGGATGCCGAGGGTGCCATGGCGGTGATCAGCAAGGGGGCGGCGCAGTCCTGGCAGCTGGAGCATCGCCACGCCAGCATGCTGGCAGGCGAGTTCGAACATGGCTTTGCCGTGGACTGGATGCGCAAGGACCTGTCAATCCTGCTAGAAGAAGCGAGGCGTAACGGTGCGCAGTTGCCGGTGACGGCGCTGGTCGATCAGTTTTATGCCGATGTGCAGGCCATGGGCGGCGGACGCTGGGACACTTCAAGCCTGTTGGCGCGGCTGAAACCAGCTAATTAGCAGGCAGTACAGCGTGCTCAGCGGGCACAAACCCGCCCACAGCGAAGCAGGCTAAGCAAGGCGTGCCCAGTACTGACGCTGCAGGCAGTGGTGCTTGTGGGTAAACTGGCCGCTTTACGCGAGCGGGATGGGTTATGCAGTGTCGTGTGGGGTGCGGTGCCTGTTGTATTGCGCCATCAATCAGTTCGGCTATTCCCGGTATGCCCAACGGCAAACCGGCAGGCCAGCGTTGCGTACAGCTAAACGCGGCTAATCAATGCCTATTGTTTGGTTTGCCTGAGCGGCCTGCCGTGTGCAGCGCCTTCAGTGCCGATGAGCAGGTGTGTGGCAAGACAGATAGCGAAGCCCTGCAGTTGCTGACCTGGCTGGAGCAGGTCACGACAGTGAGCGCAGCAACCTCAAAATAATGCCCATAAGTGGAAGCCATGCAATGACCTGGAGTAATGGATGAGCCGATTCAGGCGGATGTTGTTTACCGCTGCTTTGAGTTGCGCTACGACGGCTGTCAGTGCTCAGGACTGGCAACTGGTCAAGGACGAAGAGGGGATTCAGGTCTATCTGGCGACGGTGCCCGGTTCTTCCTACAAGGCTTATCGTGGTGTCACCACCATCAAGGCTTCAATCGAACGACTGCGCAGCTTGCAGGAAGATGTACTGACCTCTTGTCAGTGGATCTTCCAGTGTCAGGAGCAAAAAATGCTCAAGTCCGAGGGTGCGCAAAGCTGGATGTACAGCCGTTTCAGCACGCCCTGGCCGGTTACGCCACGGGATTCGGTGTTGCATATCACCACGTCGATGGCCGCTGATGGCGCGTTGCTGCGGCAGATTCAGGCGCTGCCTGATTATGTGCCGGTTCAGGACGGGTTGGTGCGCGTCAGCCGGGTCGACGGCTACTGGTCGCTCAAGCCCAAGCTCGGTGGTGTGGTGGAGGTGGTCTACGAGGCGCATACGGAGCCCGGAGGCAGCGTGCCGTCCTGGCTGGCCAACAGCTTTGTCGTGGATGCACCGTTTGAAACGCTGCAGGCCTATCGGGCTCTGGCCGAAAGACGCTGAATTCAAACCAATAAAAAAGGCTGCCGATGGCAGCCTTTTTTACATCCGCAAAACTTACTTGCGGTCTTTCAGTGCAGTCATGTCGCGCTGCGGGTAGCCGGTGTACAGCTGGCGCGGACGGCCAATCTTGTACGGGCTGGAGAGCATTTCTTTCCAGTGCGAGATCCAGCCAACAGTACGGGACATGGCGAAAATTACCGTGAACATACTGGTTGGGATGCCGATCGCCTTCAAAATGATGCCCGAGTAGAAGTCGACGTTCGGGTACAGGTTGCGCTCTTTGAAGTACGGGTCGGTCAGGGCGATCTCTTCCAGACGCATGGCCAGGGCCAGTTGCGGATCGTTGGTGATGCCCAGTTCTTTCAGTACTTCGTCGCAGGTCTGCTTCATCACGGTGGCGCGCGGGTCGCGGTTTTTGTACACGCGGTGACCGAAGCCCATCAGCTTGAACGGATCGTTCTTGTCCTTGGCCTTGGCGATAAACTTGTCGATGTTATCGACGCTGCCGATCTCGTCCAACATGCTCAGTACGGCTTCGTTGGCGCCGCCATGAGCAGGGCCCCACAGCGCGGCGATGCCGGCGGCGATACAGGCGAACGGGTTGGCACCTGAAGAGCCAGCCAAGCGCACGGTGGAGGTGGAGGCGTTCTGCTCATGGTCGGCGTGCAGGACGAAAATACGGTCCATTGCCTTGGCCAACACCGGGCTGATCGGTTTGATCTCGCATGGGGTGTTGAACATCATGTGCAGGAAGTTTTCCGCGTAGTTCAGGTCGTTACGCGGGTACATCATGGGTTGGCCCATGGAGTACTTGTAAGCCAGAGCAGCGATGGTCGGCATCTTGGCGATCAGGCGCATGGCCGAAACTTCGCGGTGATGCGCGTCGTTGATGTCCAGGGAGTCGTGGTAGAACGCCGACAGTGCACCGACTACGCCACACATGATGGCCATCGGGTGTGCATCACGACGGAAGCCATTGAGGAAGCTTTTCAGCTGCTCATGGACCATGGTGTGGTTCTTGATGGTGTTGACGAACTGCTCTTTCTCGGCAGCATTCGGCAATTCGCCGTTCAGCAGCAGGAAGCAGGTTTCGAGGTAGTCTGACTTTTCGGCCAGTTGCTCGATCGGATAGCCGCGATGCAGCAATATGCCCTGGTCACCATCGATATAGGTGATCTTCGACTCGCAAGAGGCGGTGGACATAAAGCCAGGATCAAAAGTGAAACGGCCCGTGGCGGTTAAGCCCCGTACGTCAATTACATCGGGACCAACGGTGCCGGATAAAACGGGCAGTTCGACGGGGGCTGCGCCCTCGATGATCAACTGCGCTTTTTTGTCAGCCATGTGTGGCCTCCTAATTATGCTTGGAATCATCAACTGCCCCCCACGCAGGGCCCGACCACTATAGAGCGATAAATTCTAAAGTCAATTTGCCGGAACCCAGTCGGCAGCGGGGTTTGAGCCTTGTTTTTGCAGGTAAAAATTCGCTATTTACGCTGTTTCAATAAAGAGCGCAATGCGCTCTTTGGGTAGGGTCGGTGCGTTGTCATTAGTACCCTAACTGTCTATACTCGACCCCCGACCGCCAGGGGCTTTAGGGCCTGTATTCTGGATGTCGTCACTCCCTGGGTGGTGGGTAACTGACCTGTGCACTTCCCGACAACTTTGCCCTGATTGTTAGGGGCTCTCAGTGTGAAAATAAGCCGTGAAAAGCCAAAGACCTGTAAACCTAGACCTTAGGACGATCAAGCTCCCAATCACTGCTTACACGTCCATTCTTCACCGTATCTCCGGTGTCATTCTTTTTGTTGGCCTTGCCGTGCTGTTGTATGCACTCGACAAGTCGCTGGCTTCCGAAGAAGGCTTCGAGCAGGTGAAGGCGTGTATGACTAGCCCGCTGGCCAAGCTGGTGATTTGGGGTCTGCTCTCCGCTCTGCTGTATCACCTGGTGGCCGGTGTGCGCCATCTGATTATGGACATGGGCATCGGTGAGACGCTGGAAGGCGGCAAACTGGGCTCGCAAATCGTTCTTGCCGTGTCTGCGGTAGTGATCGTGCTGGCAGGGGTGTGGATATGGTAACCAACGTCACGAACTTCTCGCGTTCGGGCCTCTATGACTGGATGGCCCAGCGTGTTTCCGCTGTAGCACTGGCGGCTTATTTTCTCTTTCTGTTGGGATACCTGATTGCCAATCCCGGCCTGAGCTTCGCCGATTGGCATGGTCTGTTCTCCCAGAACTGGATGCGTATTTTCAGTCTGCTGGCCCTGGTCGCTCTTGGCGTACACGCCTGGGTTGGCATGTGGACCATTTCCACCGACTACCTGACGCCAATGGCGCTGGGTAAGTGGGCGACTGTTGTGCGTTTTCTCTTCCAGGCAACGTGTGGCATCGCCATGTTCACGTTCTTCGTCTGGGGTGTGCAGATTCTTTGGGGTATCTGATTCATGGCTAACATTCGTACGCTTTCTTACGACGCCATCATTATTGGTGGTGGTGGTGCCGGCATGCGCGCCGCGCTGCAACTGGCACAAGGTGGTCACAAGACTGCTGTAGTCACCAAGGTGTTCCCGACTCGCTCGCACACCGTTTCCGCTCAGGGCGGCATCACCTGCGCAATCGCTTCGGCTGACCCGCATGATGACTGGCGCTGGCACATGTACGATACCGTCAAGGGTTCCGACTATATCGGCGACCAAGACGCTATCGAATACATGTGTTCGGTTGGCCCAGAAGCTGTATTCGAGCTGGAACACATGGGTCTGCCGTTCTCCCGTACCGAGCAGGGCCGTATCTACCAGCGCCCGTTCGGTGGCCAGTCCAAGGGTCCGGACAACTCCACCCAGGCCGCTCGTACCTGCGCTGCTGCTGACCGTACCGGTCACGCGCTGCTGCACACGCTCTATCAGGCCAACTTGAAAGCCGGCACCTCGTTCCTCAACGAGTGGTTCGCTGTCGATCTGGTGAAGAACCAAGACGGTGCGTTTGTTGGTGTCATTGCTATCTGCATTGAAACTGGCGAAACCGTCTACATCCGTTCCAAGGCTGTGGTACTGGCCACGGGTGGTGCAGGTCGCATTTACGCATCGACCACCAACGCCCTGATCAACACCGGTGACGGTATCGGTATGGCGCTGCGTGCTGGCGTGCCGGTGCAAGACATCGAAATGTGGCAGTTCCACCCGACCGGTATCGCCGGTGCCGGTACCCTGGTAACTGAAGGTTGCCGTGGTGAAGGTGGCTACCTGATCAACAAGCATGGCGAGCGTTTCATGGAGCGCTATGCGCCCAACGCCAAAGACTTGGCAGGCCGCGACGTTGTTGCACGCTCCATGGTCAAGGAAATTATCGCCGGCAACGGCTGTGGTCCAGATGGCGACCACGTGATGCTCAAGCTCGATCACCTCGGCGAAGAAGTGCTGCACAGCCGTCTGCCAGGTATCTGTGAGCTGTCCAAGACCTTTGCACACGTCGATCCAGTGACTGCCCCGATTCCTGTTGTGCCTACCTGCCACTACATGATGGGCGGCGTGCCGACCAACATTCATGGTCAGGCCATCACTCAGGATGCCAACGGCAACGACAAGATCATCGAAGGTCTGTTTGCGGTCGGCGAAGTGGCATGCGTATCGGTACACGGCGCCAACCGTCTCGGCGGTAACTCACTGCTGGACTTGGTGGTCTTCGGTCGCGCTGCTGGCATGCACCTGGAAAAAGCCTTGAAAGAAGGTATCGAGCACCGTGGTGCCACCGAGACCGATATTGAGGCTTCGCTCAAGCGTCTGAATGGCGTCAACGAGCGCACCACCGGCGAAGACGTAGCACCGCTGCGTAAAGAGCTGCAGACCTGCATGCAGAACTACTTCGGTGTATTCCGTACTGGCGAATACATGAAGAAGGGTATCGAGCAACTGGTCGGCCTGCGCGAGCGCATCGCCAACGTGAAGATCACGGACAAGAGCCAGGCATTCAACACTGCCCGTCTTGAAGCCCTGGAGCTGCAGAATCTTCTGGAAGTGGCGGAAGCCACGGCCATTGCGGCTGATACCCGCACCGAGTCCCGCGGCGCCCATGCCCGTGAAGATTTCGAAGATCGTGACGACGAAAACTGGCTGTGCCACTCCCTGTACTTCCCGGGCGAAAAGCGCGTAAGCAAGCGCGCCGTTAACTTCGCACCGAAGACTGTACCTGTGTTTGAACCCAAGATTCGGACTTACTAAGGGTGACCGATATGTTGCAAGTCAGTGTTTATCGCTACAACCCTGACCGGGACGCGGCGCCGTTCATGCAGGACTTCCAGGTCAATACCGACGGCAAGGACATCATGGTTCTTGACGTGCTGGCCCTGATCAAAGAGCAGGACCAAGGCTTTTCCTACCGTCGTTCCTGCCGCGAGGGCGTTTGCGGCTCCGATGGCATGAACATCAACGGCAAGAATGGTTTGGCCTGCATTACTCCGCTGTCAGAAGCGGGGCTGAAAGGTGGCAAGCTGGTGATTCGTCCACTGCCTGGCCTGCCGGTCATTCGTGACCTGGTGGTCGATATGAGCATCTTCTACAAGCAGTACGAGAAGGTGCAGCCATTCCTGCAAAACGATTCGCCGAGCCCAGCCATTGAGCGTCTGCAGTCGCCGGAAGAACGCGAGAAACTCGACGGCTTGTATGAGTGCATTCTGTGCGCATGCTGCTCGACCTCTTGCCCGTCGTTCTGGTGGAACCCTGACAAGTTCCTCGGCCCAGCGGCACTGTTGCAGGCCTATCGTTTCCTGGCCGACAGCCGTGACACCAAGACCGAAGAGCGTCTGGCTTCACTGGATGACCCGTTCAGCGTGTTCCGTTGCCGCGGCATCATGAACTGCGTGAACGTTTGCCCTAAAGGTCTCAATCCGACCAAGGCAATCGGCCACATACGTAGCATGCTGCTGCAAAGCGCGACCTGATAAACGAATAGCTTTACCGGCAATACCCACGGTTGCGGAGATACTTCCGCACCGTGGTCAATAAGAACGCTGCTCACAAAGCGGCGTTTCATAAATCGTAAATACGACGACCAGCAGGGGCATCCGGGCTGGTACCCGGACTATCTGCAGGATCCCGTAGTGGCTTTACCGAAGTCGCTGCACCAGGACTCGGTTTTAGCTTAACTGCGGCATCTACGCCGATGGTGTCCCCTTACCGAGGGTGACCAAGCATGCAAGAAAGCGTGATGCAGCGCATGTGGAACAGTGCCCACCTATCCGGTGGTAACGCTGCCTATGTGGAAGAGCTCTATGAGCTTTACCTGCACGATCCCAACGCTGTGCCAGATGAATGGCGCACCTATTTCCAGAAGTTGCCCGCTGACGGCAATTCTGTCACCGATGTTTCGCATTCTACGGTTCGCGATCACTTCGTTTTACTGGCCAAAAACCAGCGCCGCGCCCAACCGGTTTCTGCCGGCAGCGTTAGCACTGAGCATGAGAAGAAGCAGGTTGAAGTCCTGCGACTGATTCAGGCTTATCGCATGCGCGGGCACCAGGCCGCCCAACTCGACCCCTTGGGGTTGTGGCAACGTACGTCTCCCGCCGATTTGTCGATTGACCATTACGGTCTGACTGCTGCCGACTTGGATACCGTCTTCCGCACCGGTGAGCTGTATATCGGCAAAGAAGAAGCAACCCTGCGCGAGATTCACGATGCGTTGCGGCAGACCTATTGCCGGACCATTGGCGCCGAATTTACTCATATCGTCGATTCCGAGCAGCGCAAGTGGTTCCAGCAGCGCCTCGAAAGCGTACGTGGCCGTCCACAGATCAGTGCCGAGGCGCAAAGCCATCTGCTTGAGCGTCTGACCGCCGCTGAAGGCCTGGAAAAATACCTGGGCACCAAGTACCCGGGCACCAAGCGCTTTGGTCTTGAAGGTGGTGAGAGCCTGATTCCGTTGCTGGACGAAATCATCCAGCGCTGCGGTTCTTACGGCACCAAAGAAATCGTTATCGGCATGGCCCACCGTGGCCGTCTCAACGTGCTGGTCAACACCTTCGGCAAGAACCCGCGCGACCTGTTCGACGAGTTCGAAGGCAAGAAGAAGGTTGAGCTGGGGTCTGGCGACGTTAAATACCACCAGGGCTTCTCGTCCAACGTGATGACCAGTGGTGGTGAAGTTCACCTGGCCATGGCCTTCAACCCGTCCCACCTGGAGATCGTTTCGCCAGTGGTCGAGGGGTCGGTGCGCGCTCGTCAGGATCGCCGTCTCGATACCACCGGTGACAAGGTTCTGCCGGTTTCCCTGCACGGTGATGCGGCGTTTGCCGGTCAGGGTGTGGTCATGGAAACCTTCCAGATGTCGCAGACCCGTGGTTTCAAAACGGGCGGCACCATCCATATCGTGATCAACAACCAGGTCGGCTTCACCATCAGTAACCCGGAAGACTCGCGCTCCACCGAGTACTGCACCGACGTTGCCAAGATGATTCAGGCGCCGATCCTGCACGTGAACGGCGATGATCCGGAAGCTGTACTGTTTGTTACCCAGCTGGCCATTGATTACCGCATGCAGTTCAAGCGTGACGTGGTGATCGATCTGGTTTGTTACCGTCGTCGTGGCCACAACGAGGCCGATGAGCCGAGTGGTACCCAGCCGCTGATGTATCAGCAAATCGCTAAGCAGCGCACCACCCGTGAGCTGTACGCCGATGCGCTGACCCAGGCCGGCAGCCACAGCAGTGATGCGGTGCAGGCCAAGGTCGATGACTACCGCAATGCGCTGGATAACGGCCAGCATGTGGTCAAAAGCCTGGTCAAGCAGCCGAACGAAGAGTTGTTCGTTGACTGGCGTCCTTATTTGGGCCATGCCTGGAATGCGCGACATGACACGCGTTTCGAGCTGAAAACCCTGCAGGAGCTGTCCAACAAGCTGTTGGAAATTCCGGAAGGCTTCGTGGTTCAGCGCCAGGTGGCGAAGATCCTCGAAGATCGTCAGAAGATGACGGCCGGCGCGCTGCCAATCAACTGGGGCTACGCCGAGACCATGGCTTACGCGACCCTGTTGTTTGAAGGCCATCCGATCCGGATTACCGGTCAGGATGTGGGCCGTGGCACCTTCTCGCACCGCCATGCGGCGCTGCACAACCAGAAGGACGCTGGTACCCATATCGCCTTGCAGCACCTTTACGAAGGTCAACCGCGTTTTGATCTGTATGACTCGCTGCTGTCCGAAGAAGCCGTACTTGCCTTTGAATATGGCTACTCGACCACCACGCCAAATGCATTGGTTATTTGGGAAGCGCAGTTCGGCGACTTCGCCAACGGTGCCCAGGTGGTAGTAGACCAGTTCATCACCAGTGGTGAGCACAAGTGGGGCCGTCTGTGCGGTCTGACCATGCTCTTGCCGCACGGTTACGAAGGCCAGGGCCCGGAGCACTCCTCGGCACGTCTGGAGCGCTACCTGCAGTTGTGTGCTGAGCACAACATCCAGGTTTGTGTCCCAACGACGCCGGCGCAGGTCTACCACATGCTGCGTCGTCAGGTGATTCGTCCGTTGCGTAAGCCTTTGGTCGCATTGACCCCCAAGTCTCTGTTGCGGCACAAATTGGCTATCTCAACCTTGGAAGAATTGGCCGAAGGCTCGTTCCAGACCGTACTGGGTGAAGTCGATGCCCATGACGCGAAGAAAGTAGAGCGAGTGGTGCTGTGCAGCGGCAAGGTTTACTACGACTTGCTGGAGAAACGTCGCGCTGAAGGCCGTGAAGACATCGCCATCGTGCGAATTGAGCAGCTGTATCCGTTCCCGGAAGACGACTTGGCGGAGGTTTTGGCTCCTTACAAAAACCTCAAGCATATCGTCTGGTGTCAGGAAGAACCGATGAACCAGGGCGCGTGGTACTGCAGTCAGCATCACATGCGGCGAGTGGCTACTGCACACAAGAAAACCTTGTTTCTTGAGTATGCGGGCCGTGCTGGTTCAGCGGCACCCGCCTGTGGTTATGCCTCAATGCACGCTGAACAGCAGGACAAACTCCTGCTTGACGCCTTTACTGTTTAACGCCTTCGCGCAACAGACGGCCTGCTGAGGCCGCCTTGTAGAAGAAACCGAATTTAAGGAACGACACACAATGGCTATCGAGATCAAAGCCCCTACTTTTCCGGAATCGGTTGCCGACGGCACCGTGGCCACCTGGCACAAGAAGCCAGGCGATGTAGTCAAGCGCGACGAACTGATCGTCGACATCGAAACCGATAAGGTAGTGATCGAAGTGCTGGCCGAGGCCGACGGCGTCCTCGCGCAAATCATCAAGAACGAAGGCGACACCGTACTCAGCAACGAACTGCTGGGCACCCTGAATGAAGGCGGTGCTGTCGCTGCTGCCCCTGCCGTTGCCGCCCAGGCTGCTGCCCCCGTGGCTGCTGCTGTGGTAGTGGCTGGCGACGAGCAAGTCCTGTCGCCTGCAGCGCGCAAGATTGCTGAAGAAAACGGCATTGATCCAAGCACTGTCGTAGGTACAGGCAAAGGCGGTCGTGTCAGCAAAGAAGACGTGGTTGCCGCTGTTGAAGCGAAGAAGAATGCCCCCGTTGCTGCGGTCGCCAAACCTGCCGCTCCTGCTGCTGCCGCGCCGATGCTCGCTGCTGGTGATCGCGTCGAGAAGCGCGTGCCAATGACTCGCCTGCGCGCCAAGGTGGCCGAGCGTCTGGTTGAAGCTCAGTCGAACATGGCGATGCTGACCACCTTCAACGAAGTCGACATGACCGAAGTCATGGCCCTGCGTTCGAAGTACAAAGACTTGTTCGAGAAGTCCCATAACGGCGTGCGCCTGGGCTTCATGTCGTTCTTCGTCAAGGCCGCTACCGAAGCGCTGAAGCGCTTCCCAGCCGTCAACGCCTCGATCGACGGCAGCGACATCGTCTATCACGGCTTTGCCGACATCGGTGTTGCCGTCTCCAGCGACCGTGGCCTGGTGGTTCCGGTACTGCGTAATGCGGAACTCATGAGCCTGGCTGAAATCGAAGGGGGTATCGCGACCTTCGGCAAGAAGGCTAAAGACGGCAAGTTGTCGATCGACGATATGACGGGTGGCACCTTCACCATCACCAACGGCGGCACCTTCGGTTCGATGATGTCGACCCCAATCGTCAACCCGCCGCAGGCTGCCATTCTTGGCATGCACAACATTCTGCAACGGCCGATGGCGATCAACGGTCAAGTGGTTATCCGGCCGATGATGTACCTGGCGCTGTCTTACGATCACCGTTTGATCGATGGCAAGGAAGCGGTCAGCTTCCTGGTGACCATCAAAAACCTGCTGGAAGACCCGGCGCGCCTGCTGCTCGACATCTGAGCCGCAGCCCTTATACAACGGCCCTCACGAGGGGCCGTTTGCCTGAATTCGAGAAGGAATGAAGCATGACCCAGAAATTTGACGTGGTAGTCATTGGTGCCGGCCCCGGCGGTTACGTTGCGGCCATCAAGGCGGCCCAGCTTGGCCTGAAGACTGCCTGTATCGAGAAGTATCAGGATAAAGAAGGCAAAATCGCCCTCGGCGGTACCTGCCTGAACGTTGGTTGCATTCCGTCCAAGGCGCTGCTGGACAGTTCCTGGAAGTACCACGAAGCGTTGGAAGGCTTTGCCATCCATGGCATCGAAGCCAAAGGCGTGACCATCGACGTGCCGGCCATGGTCGCGCGCAAGTCGAACATCGTTAAGAACCTCACCGGCGGCGTCAGCACCCTGTTCAAGGCTAACGGTGTTACCCTGCTGGAAGGCCACGGCAAGTTGCTGGCCAACAAGCAGGTTGAAGTCACCGGTCTGGACGGCACCACGCAGATCATTGACGCCGCCAATGTGATCATCGCCTCGGGCTCCAAGCCAATCGACATCCCGCCGGCTCCGGTTGACCAGGATGTGATCGTTGACTCCACTGGCGCCCTGGAATTCCAGAGCGTACCGAAGAAACTCGGTGTAATCGGCGCTGGCTTCATCGGCCTGGAGCTGGGTTCGGTGTGGGCCCGTCTGGGTGCGGAAGTGACCGTCATCGAAGCGCAGGAAAAATTCCTGCCGATGGCCGACGAACAGATCGCCAAGGAAGCCCTGAAGACCTTCACCAAGCAGGGCCTGAAAATTCGCCTGGGTGCTCGTCTGACCGCTTCGGAAGTGAAGAAGAAGCAAGTCACCGTCAGCTTCACCGACGCCGAAGGCGAGCAGAAGATGACCTTCGACAAGCTGATCGTGGCTGTCGGCCGCCGTCCGGTAACCACTGATCTGCTGGCAAGCGACAGCGGCGTGACCATGGATGAGCGCGGTTTTATCTATGTAGATGATTACTGCGCTACCAGCGTACCGGGCGTGTATGCGGTCGGTGACGTGGTGCGTGGCGCGATGCTGGCCCACAAGGCCTCGGAAGAGGGCGTGATGGTTGCCGAGCGCATTGCTGGCCACAAGGCACAGATGAACTACGACCTGATTCCGTCCGTGATCTACACCCATCCGGAAATCGCATGGGTTGGCAAGACCGAGCAGCAGCTGAAAGGCGAGGGCGTTGCCGTTAACGTCGGCACCTTCCCGTTCGCCGCCAGTGGTCGTGCGATGGCGGCCAATGACACCGGCGGTATGGTCAAGGTGATTGCCGATGCCGCAACCGACCGCGTATTGGGTGTACACGTGATTGGCCCAAGCGCTGCCGAGCTGGTGCAACAAGGCGCAATTGGCATGGAGTTCGGCACCAGTGCCGAAGACCTAGGCATGATGGTTTTCTCCCATCCGACCCTGTCCGAAGCCCTGCACGAAGCCGCCCTGGCAGTGAATGGCCATGCCATCCACATCGCCAACCGGAAAAAGCGTTAAGACGAGAACCACGGCCGGCAGCGTCCGGGTAGGCCTTCACCAAGGTTTGCCTGGGCAATGTCAGTCGGACTGCTGTTAAGCAGCAGCCACAGGTGGCGTCGCGTCACAAGCGCGGCGCCGTATGCGCAATACCTAAACGAAGACGGTAGATAAGCATGAATCTTCACGAGTATCAGGGTAAGCAGCTGTTCGCCGAATACGGCTTGCCGGTGTCCCAGGGCTTCGCGGTAGACACTCCGGAAGCCGCCGCAGAAGCGTGCGACAAGATTGGTGGCACCGAGTGGGTAGTCAAGGCCCAGGTGCATGCCGGTGGTCGCGGTAAAGCGGGTGGCGTAAAGCTGGTTCGCAACAAGGAAGACGCCAAGGCGTTCGCCGCTCAGTGGTTGGGCAAGCGTCTGGTGACTTACCAGACTGATGCCAATGGTCAGCCGGTTACCAAGATTCTGGTTGAGTCCTGCACCAATATCGCCAAAGAGCTGTATCTGGGCGCAGTAGTTGACCGTTCGAGCCGTCGTATCGTGTTCATGGCGTCCACCGAAGGTGGCGTGGACATCGAGAAGATCGCTCACGAAACTCCAGAAAAAATTCTCAAAGCCACTATCGATCCATTGGTTGGCGCTCAGCCATTCCAGGGTCGCGAGTTGGCATTCCAGCTGGGTCTGGAAGGCAAGCAAGTTGCTCAGTTCGCCAAGATATTCGTCGGTCTGGCCAAACTGTTCCAGGATCACGATCTGGCCCTGCTGGAAGTGAACCCGCTGGTGATCAAGGCTGACGGCGATCTGCATTGCCTCGACGCCAAAATCAACATCGACGCCAACGCCATGTACCGTCAGCCGAAGCTGAAGACTTTCCACGATCCGTCGCAGGACGATCCACGTGAAGCTCACGCTGCCAAATTCGAGCTGAACTACGTAGCACTGGAAGGCAACATCGGTTGCATGGTCAACGGTGCCGGTCTGGCCATGGGTACCATGGACATCGTCAACCTGCATGGCGGCAAACCAGCCAACTTCCTCGACGTGGGCGGTGGTGCTACCAAAGAACGCGTAACCGAAGCCTTCAAGATCATCCTGTCCGACTCCAACGTCGCTGCAGTATTGGTCAACATCTTCGGCGGCATCGTGCGTTGCGACATGATTGCCGAAGGCATCATCGGTGCAGTGAAAGAAGTCGGCGTTAAAATCCCGGTTGTTGTTCGCCTTGAAGGTAACAACGCTGAACTGGGCGCTAAAGTACTGGCAGAAAGCGGTTTGAACATCATCGCGGCTACCAGCCTGACCGACGCTGCTCAACAAGTTGTCAAAGCTGCGGAGGGCAAATAATGAGCGTCCTGATCAATAAAGACACCAAAGTTATCTGCCAGGGTATTACCGGTTCGCAAGGTAGTTTCCACACCCAACAAGCCATCGAATACGGCACCAAGATGGTTGGTGGTGTAACGCCGGGCAAGGGCGGCACCGAGCACCTGGGTCTGCCAGTGTTCAACACCGTGAAAGACGCTGTAGCTGCCACTGGCGCCACTGCCAGCGTGATCTACGTTCCAGCTCCTTTCTGCAAGGACTCGATCCTGGAAGCAGCCTTCGGCGGCATCAAGCTGATCGTCTGCATCACCGAAGGCATTCCTACTCTGGACATGCTGGACGCTAAAGTTAAGTGCGATGAGCTGGGTGTTACCCTGATCGGCCCTAACTGCCCAGGCGTGATCACACCGGGCGAGTGCAAGATCGGCATCATGCCAGGCCACATCCACTTGCCAGGCAAAGTGGGCATCGTGTCGCGTTCCGGCACCCTGACCTATGAAGCCGTGAAGCAGACCACTGACGCCGGTTTCGGTCAGTCCACCTGCGTCGGCATTGGTGGTGACCCGATCCCAGGCTCCAACTTCATCGACATTCTGAAGCTGTTCCAGGAAGACCCGAAGACCGAAGCGATCGTGATGATCGGTGAGATCGGCGGTTCGGCTGAAGAAGAAGCGGCAGCCTATATCAAGGCCCACGTGACCAAGCCAGTGGTGTCCTACATTGCCGGTGTAACTGCCCCAGCGGGCAAGCGCATGGGCCACGCCGGTGCGATCATTTCCGGTGGTAAAGGCACGGCCGACGAGAAGTTCGCCGCCCTGCAGGACGCAGGTGTAAAAACCGTGCGCTCCCTGGCTGACATCGGTACGGCGCTGGCCGAACTGACCGGCTGGAAAGTGAAGTAATAGTAGCGGTTAAAACAAAAAGGCCACCTTCGGGTGGCCTTTTTGCTTACTAGACTGATGCAATCAAGATTCGCCGGTGGGCGGTCGATACGAGATAAACGGCCTGGGTTTTGCAACCACCCCCCGTCTATTTCCAGTCATCAGGAGTACCCGTCACATGCAATGGTTTGCCGATCTACGTATCGCCTACAAGATCGCCATCGTGCCGCTGGCGTTGGGGTTGTTGCTGGTGGCGCTCGGCGTGGTGTCTACCGTGTCGCTGCGTAGCATTGCCAGCCGGGTTGAGGTCGTGACCCAGGATCTGGGGCCGAGCATGGACCAGCTGACCAAGGTGACCGATGCCATGGCACGCTTGCAACTGAGCGTGCGCCAGTTTGCCCGCAATGGTGATTCTGCGGCAGAGCAGCAGTTTGCAGCCCTGGATCAGCGCATGAGCGCCGCCCTCGACCAAGCCGATGGGCGTCTGCAGGACGCCGAACGGCAGCGTCTACTTGGGGAAATCCGTCGCCTGCATGGCGATTACCGCCGTCTGTTCCGCGAGCAATTGGTGCCCCTTAGCCAGCAGCGCGAGCAGTTGATGTCGGCCGAGTTGAATGTGCATGGCCCGGCGGTCGAGAAAATCCTGACCTCAGT
>JAIERF010000243.1 GCA_019747075.1 Pseudomonadaceae bacterium | reverse complement strand
CCGCCGGACATACTCAATGCTTGCAGCACCGAAGTCGGCCCCGTCATTACAACAGGTCCAGGCCGGGTTACTTTACCCAGTACATAGACCATATTGCCCTGTATATCATTAATCACCACACTCACGCTTGGCTCGGGCAGGTACTCCTCAAGCCTGGATGCTATTTTCTGCGCAACGGCAGTAGAGTCAAGTCCTGCCACTTCAACTCGTCCAGCCAAGGGAAAGGTGACACTGCCATCGGGCAGCACACGCACCTCTAGTTGTAGATCGTCTTCGCGCCAAACCGAAACTAGGATTACATCACCTGGATTTAGTAAGTATGCCCCGCTTTTTTCATCAGCATTAGCAGCCCCACACCAGGCCGATAGCATGCACAACGCAAGCAAGAAAAAACGCATTATCGGGACTCCTCCGATTTACTACCTGTGGAAACGTCACCCAAAAAAAAGGAGGGAAATATCCCCCCCTTTTTCGAGCCAAAAGAATGGTTAGGCAGCAACCATTGCATCCTTCTTGACGGCCATTTTACGACGACGCAGCGCGCCAGCACCCAACAGAGCCGAGCCGAACAGCAGCGCCGCACCAGGCAATGGAACAGCCGCATCCAACAACAGCTTAGAATCGAGCTGGTTGTCGCCGATGTTGCTAACACTAAACTTCAGCTCACCGCTGTAATCACTTTGCGGAATCCAGTTGAAATAGTTCCAGCCACTATCACTATAATTGCCAACAGTCGCAACACTCGCCAAAACGGTAGAACCACCATCTTTGACTACAACAGCAGCATCATTAAACGGCATATAATCGCCAGCGATAAAGCGCCATACGAATTCATACGCCTGACCAGCAACCAGATTTACAACCTGGGAAAGAGTCTGATTACCGACCAACTGACCATACGAATTACCGGAGAACGCAGCCAGACCTGTTTGCACGGTACCCGAACCAGACCAAGGTGCCAGACCGCTTTCAAAGCCCATATTCGGAACGGATGCAGCAGTTGCAACCTGTGCGGACGCGAGCAACACCGCCGCCAAGCCTAACTTCTGAAACATTTTCATAAGAACCCCCTGTTACCGCGAATGTTTAAACCTACCACTTACACCTTCCGTCGATTGGCCACTACAACAAAGCCAAACAGCGCAGAAGCAAATAACCATGCCGCGGCAGGAAGCGGCACAGGATTCAGTTGATTGACATATGAGCCTGAGACTCCTTGCCCACCTATGGCCTGAATATGCAGACCAACCCTGAAATCATCACTAGCAAGGGCCGTAAGCAAACCATCAAAGGTAGCGGCGTTGGCCCACAAGCCAAGAAAACTTACCCACTCTTCTTTAGAGTTAACGCCACCGTCGATGACACCTAGCGGCTGAGCATTAGCATCACCAGAGTAATCAGCCAAAAAGCCAATAGATTTACCACCAGGAAGATTCGCAGGAGTCGCCTGACTATCGAAGGCAACACCCGATTCGGAAGCAGATTGATAGCTAATTGAAGTAAAGAGAGGCGTTACTGCATCATCAAAGTAAATATCAGTTATTGATGACGGCACACCTGCAGCGTTACCAAAAGTAAACAATGCTCCGCCATGGACTTCAGTAACAGCCATCCTAAGCTGAGCGCTTAAGTATTCAGGCGATTTGTTACTGAGGGATGAAAAACCATAGGCAAGGCTTGCCGCTTGGACTGGCAATACCAGACCAAAGAATAGGAATAGAAGCGGTAGCAATTTGACGACGATTATCTGACGCATACCACACTCCTTGTGCGCAAGACCATCCTTTAACACTTGTAGAGGATCGTAACGACGCAAAAGGACCGTGTCAACGTTACGTCCACTAAATAAACCGCCAACCAGAAAATAGATGCTGACGCCAAATAACCGGCGCAAGCATGGTGCCGCCGCCCCACTCACATCAGTGAAACCCAGAAGTGTGGGGCCCATATCCCGACCCAAAACAGGATTTTTCTATACTGCACGCCAAACCATTTCGAGCAGCAGCACCACTAATAAGCGTGCTTGCCGGTGAATGCCGTCACGGTGCGGAGGAGAATCACAAAATCCAGCCAGAGCGACCAGTTGTTGATGTATTCAATATCTGATTCAACACGCTGAATCATCTGATCAAGGTCTTTCGTCTCGCCTCGAAAACCTCGTACCTGAGCCAAGCCCGTGATGCCGGGCTTGATATTGTGACGCGCAAAATAGTCCACAATACTGTCGGAATACTCAGCATCATGCTGAATAGCATGCGGTCGAGGACCAACCAGCGACATATCGCCCTGCAGTACGTTGAATAGCTGCGGTAGCTCATCAAGACTGGTTCGCCGGATAAACGCTCCAACCCTTGTCACCCGTGGATCATTCAGTTGCGCCTGCTTTACTACGCCGTCGACAGGCTGATGCACAACCATGCTGCGAAACTTCCATATCCAAAAAACATCCCCATTCCAGCCTTTTCGTTGCTGCCGAAAGAACACCGGCCCCGAGCTATCGAGCTTGATGGCAATAGCGACGAGCGCCAACACAGGTGCGACAAGAAGCAACGCCAAGGATGCCAACAAACGATCTTCAACATTTTTAAGGAAATGTCGCATCCCCGTCAGAGGCGTTTCTGACAAGGTCAACACAGGAATACCCGCGATCTCACGGACACTGTGATTAATCAACCGGAGCGAAAAAATGTCAGGCACCCAATTAACCGCAATGTGTTTATCAAGCAATTTAAAATAAACCGACTCGATGACCTCAGAGGCATCTAATGGAGTCACGAAATACACGGTGCGAATGGCGTGCCGCTCAATAAGATCATCAAGATCAGCAATACCTCCCAACACCGACAACTGCCGTGACTCATCTGACTGTGTCAGCCCAAGGTCATCACCATCTTTAATCAATACACAGCCGACGACACGCTCACCGATCCAAGGATTATCAGTAATCTTACGGTTCAGAAAGTTCGCCAGCCGCCCAGAGCCAATAATCAGTGCATTTTCTGACTGCGTTACTTGAGCAGAGAGCTTCTTCTGCACTTCACGCATCACCACATGCAAAATCAATTGAGCAAAAAACCCGAGCACATATATTTGCGCCACCAGCAGCCGCGAATACTGCTCGCTTTGTTTTGTTAGAAAGGCCATAGCAACCAGAAAAGCAAAAGTAGCAGTCCATGCCTTGAAAAGCCTAAAAGCCTTGAGCGTTAAACTAGCGTTACTGCGATAAATTGCATAGTGGTCATAAACAACTGCTAAAGAGCCGACAAGCAGCAACAACATAATCACATAAGCAGAGGTTAGGACGCCAATGTGATAGTCAATTAGCCACCAAGAAACCCCCAGCACAGCAACACCATCGAGAGCGGCCTGAATGGTATTACTAGTACTACTACGGCGTTGAAGTATCGAACGGCGACCGCCTGGCTGGAATGTCATGACTGGACCACACTACTTTGCTCTTCTACAACACTCATTAGCTCGTAAATCCTCTGCAAAGCTCTGAAGAATACTAATACTCACGCCATTGCCGCTCATAGCGACCTAAAGCACACTCAACCCATTGAAAAAACACCGAACTCGTCCTGATCCTTAACGACGTCATCAATGATATCCACATCGACTAGACGAAGTTCATCAGAGAACCCATACACCAGCGCGGTATCACACAAAATATTGATACTTCGAGGGATGCCGCCGCTTAGCTGAGCAATACGCTCGCATGCAGCCAGTGTAAACAACGGCTCTTCTCGCCCGGAAACCTTAAGCCTGTGCTGGATATACCCAGCCACTTCTCCAGCATCCAGCGGAGGGATAAAAAAGTGCGAGGACACTCTCTGAGCCAACTGCCTAAGCTCAGGACGGCGCAAGACCTCTTTTAACTGCGGCTGGCCAACAAGAATTATCTGCAGAAGCTGATCTTTATCTGCATTTATATTGGAGAGCATTCGTAGCGACTCCAGCGCACTTGGACTCAAGTTCTGCGCTTCATCCACGATAAGCAAAACCCTATTACCAGCACCGTACTGATTAACCAGAAAACTCTGAAATGAGTCATACAAGGCGACTTTCGACAGCCCTGTATAAGGCAAACCAAACGCCAGCATCAACCATTCAAGTAAATTGGTTATATCCTCATGGGTATTGCTGACCAAGCCTATCAGCACGTTATCCCCAAGGTTATTCAGCAAGTTGCGTATCAGCGTAGTTTTACCACAACCTATCTCCCCACTGATGACAGTGAAACCAGCTTTATTAGCAACACTGTACTCCAGCATGGCATAGGCCATGCTGTGCCTCTTGCCCATGAACAGAAAATCCGGATCGGGCTGGATGGAAAACGGCTTTTCCTTCAGGCCGTAAAATACTTCATACATGATTAAATTGCCCTAAGCACATTACAAGCCTTCCAGCGCGCTGCGAATCTGCTCAGTGCTTTGCAGAGCATTGTCTTGACTCAACTCTAACGCCTTCTCTAATTCTTGGCGTGCAAGTTCTTTACGATTCAGCGCTGCATAGCTCACACCTAAGTGGTAGCGAAATACCGGCTGTTCAGGCAACTGACGAACCGCACTTTCGATTAAAGGCAACGCTTCTTCGACCTTACCTAATCGGTAGCTTGCCCACCCCAAAGTGTCTTTGAAGTAAGGAGCATCGCTGCGGTTAAAGCGTTGAGTCATCTCATAGGCGCGCAACAAACTCGCCTGATCAGTGCGATGCTCACTCAGTAGACTGGCCAAATTGTTAACTACCACATCCGAGCCAGGATATTTTTTGAGCAAGGCCTCATACGCTGTAATTGCCGCCTCAAAACGACTCGAAACTTCATAGATACTGGCCTGAGCCATAAGCAGATCGAAGTTACCCGGCACGGCCAACAAACCACGTCCGACAACCTGCTCCGCAGCATCCGTATGCCCTTCACGCATGCGCAAATTAGCCAGATTGGTATACCCAGCTGTATTTTGCGGCTGCAAGCTGATCACCTGTTCGAAACGCTGGGCCGCCTCAGTGTTATTGCCATTTGCTGCTTGTAGCTCCCCGAGCAACAGTAAAGCCGTGACATTATCCGGACTGGCTTGAATAACGGAGCCTAGAAAGTCCATGGCCTCGCCTGTCTTACCAGCAAGCAGGTAGGAACGCACCAGCGTTACCATAGGCTGCACCTTGGACGGGGCAACATCATATGCACGGCGAAACGCCGCAATACTCCCCGCATAATCCTTACTAGCCGCAAATACCGCGCCACGAATTTGCTCAGCCAGCTGCTCCTGCCCCTCCAGTTTATTTATCTCATTAGCAACCGCCTGCGCCCCGGACCAATCGCTTTGGTTTATCCGGGCCTGCGCCAGTATTCTCATTGCGGGAACACTTGCAGGTTCTGCCTGCAAAACTTCAGAGACCACAACCTCCGCGCGAGCAGGCTGATTACGCGTCAACAAAAACTCGGCATAAGCGACGCCGAACTGCAGGGCAGGCTTACCCGCCTCATAGGCTTTCTGATAGTTTTCTTGAGCAAGTTCAGGCGCACCGGCTAGCTCATGAGCCTTGGCCAGCATCAGCAGGGCACGAGGAGAGTTCGGGGAGTCGCGCAAAATAGTGCGCAAATCTGCAATAGCCAGATCGAACTTACGCTCATCTACGCCCAGGCTTGCCTTGAGCAGCAAGCCTTGTTCATTGCGCTGATCCCCTGCTAGCACCTGATCAATCAAGGCCTGCGCTGCCGGCTTATCCCCATTCGCAAGCAATACCCCGGCAAGCAGTCCCTTGGCTTTTACAGCATCGGGGCTCTCGCCCGATCTATCAATGATGCTGCGAAACACCGCCTCGGCAGCACGATGATTCCCCTCGGCTTGCTGCATCGAAGCCAAAGCAAAACCAAGCTCGTTATTGCCAGGTTCACTGCTAATCATTTCCTGCAAATGCTGCTGAGCTGCTTTCTGCCCTTTGACCGAACCAATAAAACGCACCACATCCAGACGCGCCTGGATATCAGCGGGATTCTCAGCCGCAATTGCGCGGTACTCGGCTTCAGCGGCATCCGGACGACCGTGACTCAAATAGAACTGAGCAAGCGTATGACGCAAAGCCCGAGTTTCCGGGTAGAGGGCGATCAGTTTGCGGAAGATGGCCTCAGATGAATCGGTCTGAGCCAACGACTCAAGCGCCTGTACCTTAATAAGCTGCAGTGCAATGTTCTTCTCGTTAGTTTTTAAGCCGCGATCCAGATACTCAATGGCTTTTTCAGCGTCATTGGCCGCCAGACGCTCAGTCGCCAAAACCACAAGTGCATCAATATTGCCTGGACTAAGCGCCAGTGCAGCATTGGCCTGGGCAACCGCTCCAGCAGTATCTTCCAGCTTATAGAGAACCCCCGCACGCAATCCCAGCACTTCGGCGTTATTTGGCGCCAGAAGCAGGGTGGCATCGCTCGCAGCAAGCGCCTTGTCCAGCCGACCGGCAGCCAGCAGCATACGGCCCAACTTGATCTGGGTATCAAGATGTCGCGGATCTTGATCAGCCACCTTATTCAGCAAACTGAACAGTTTTTCCCAGTCACCCTGCTGCTCTGCAATCTGAGCCAATGCAAACCATGCCCCGGTGAGTTCTGGCTTGATTTGCAAAGCGTTCTGCAACTCAATGCGCGCCTTGAGCAAATCCCCCTGCTCCATCAGCGCCAGGCCTTTTTCGTAATACTTGTTGGCCTTTTCAGCAGGTGATGAACAGGCCACCAAACCAGCGACAACCACCGAAAGCAAAGCAATCCGGGTCTCTTTGCCAACCTTATTCCAATGCTTTTTCATCGTATCCAACCCCTGGAAGTCAATGCGGAACGTGAGCCGCCAAGCGCGGCACTGAAAGCTTCATAAAATCCTGTAGTCGCCGGTCCGCATTCGCGGGAGCCTCAAGTGCGCCGATAGCTGTAGTGACGCGCACCAAAGCACCGTCACTGCGGTTACGCATCAAGGCATCCACCAACAAATACCACTTCATCCAATACTCGTTCGCGATACGTCGACCACGCTGTTCGAACCAGTAATAAACCAACTGCCGCTGTCCAGCGCGCTCGATAATGACGCGATTGACTTCAAAGCTTTCACCGCCAAAGAGGGTGACTGGCTCGCGCCCTAGACCGGTAATGAGCCAGCCCCCACCGGGAATGCAGACCTGAGGTGAGTGTGGCGAGACGCCCTTACGCTGCGAGCCGTAGTAGGCCGCATAAAAATTCACGACATCTGATTCGCTGCGACGATAATCGGCGATCACATAATCATCCAGACCCAAACTGATTTCGACTTGAGTGTCTAACCGACTTTCACTGGCCTTCCAGTCATCCAATATCAAAGGGAAAGCATTGAGCGGCACACGATCCAAGCGCACCTCTTCACGCTGACCAATACCGCCTACAGCCAGTCCAGCCAACACCAACATGGGCAAGGCTAAAGTCAGCGGATGGCGCACAAGCGGCGGGGCGGGGTCCGCACCGCCCCCGGCAATAGCGGGAAAACTCAGCACATCCAGCACATTCCTGCGAGCACCTAAACGCTCAAACACCCAAACCAACGCAAGCAAGAACATCAGGCAGGTCATGAAAATGATCCAGCCCTCGAAATAGTGCAGAAAACCATCCGCCATACCAATGCCCCAGCGCTCCACCAACACGCCCACCGCAGCAATGCGCAAGCTATTCATCAGCACGGTAACTGGAATGGTTGATAGGAACAGCACAGCCTTCTGCCAGCTCGGGCCACGGAACATGTAGGCCATCAGAAAGCCGATACTCAGGAGTGGATAGAGGTATCGCAAACCACTGCAGGCTTCCACTACCTGCAAACGGTAAGAACCGAGATCAATGATATTGCCTTCAAGGAACACAGAAATATCGAGTGCTCTAAGCACTGCGACACCAATCTGCGAAGACACTAACTGCAAACGCCAGGAAAGTTGTGAGTCGACAAAATAGGGTAACGGCACGGCAAAAATCAGCAGTAACACCGGCAGAAACGTCACGCGCAAAAGTGGCTTGCCACCCAAACAGAGCAGCAGTGCCACCAGACAAAGAATAAAACCGTACTGCACAAGAATAAAAATGGCTGTCAGCTCACCCATCAGCAGCATGCCAATGGACACGAGAAGCAACAGCACACCCACCCAAGATGGTGGACCTATGCTGATTTTTAATGCGTCACGGCGCTGCCATAGCAGCCACAGGCTGATGAGAGGAATGAAAAAACCGTGGCTGTACTCCTCTTGCTTGCTCCATCGACTAACGAGCTCAGTCAAACCGCCAAAATAGGCAAAAAAAGCCAGGGCAATGGCAACCACAAAGCACATCGGCATACGCCCGATGCGGCCAACCACAGATTCGCCCATAAATAATCCTCCCTGATAATCGGTTGATTGTACCCGCGCAGCCTGCCGGGAAGCACCCACAGACTGAACGCATCAGTTTGCAGGAAGTTAGGTGGGGGTTTTCTCGAAGACTTGCCGATATATACTTTGTGAAGCCTATCACAAACCCTATATTTTCCTGCAGAGACCCACCATGCGATCACGAGCCTCCTGGTTGTTTAACACCATCCTGCTTTGCACGGTGTCCTCTGCCGCCCAAAACGCCCTAGCCGCGAGCACAACGCTGGAATACAAAGGCTTCGCTTACGGCTCAACCAGCGGAACAATTTATGCTGACTTGAATCCGGCAAAATATGGCCTTGAATCGAAATCAACGGTAGCGGGTGGTTTCAACATGGTTGAAAAAAGCACCGGCACCTCACTGATTGCCTGGTGTGTGGACGTATTTCATGCGTTGAACAACAAATTTGAATACACCATTGGCAACTCGAACCAACTCAACAGTGCCAACGATCTGCAAAAGCTCGTAAATCAGCGCTATGCCGAGGTTACAGACAAGAAGACATCCACCGCTTTCCAGTTAGCCATCTGGGAAATCGTTACTGACACTGGCGGCGGTTACAGCCTGGCTAACGGCACATTCAAGGCCAACGGCTTCGGCAACGCACAAGCGCTGGCTGGCGACTGGTTAAAGCTTGATGGGAAAACCACCGGCAATTACAAAATCAACTATTTCTATGATGGCATTATGAACGACAAGACCATCGCACAAAATTTGATCAGCATCTCTTCTGTGCCACTTCCCGGCGCCGCCATCCTGATGCTTTCAGCACTGGGCCTTGGAGGCTTGCTACATCGTCGACACCGGATAGCCTAACCGCTCCCATGCCCGATCACTCTGGCGTGAGAATGCTTCGCGGGTTGAGCACGCCAAAAATTTGACCCCGCCTGCGTATTTCTGGCAGCAATAGCAATTCCTTGACGGAACACCTTGTAACAGATAACTTGCCTCGCGTTTTGGTTTTAAAAGCTGTCGATGGACCGTCATGCTTTCTTCCGCCGTCAGGCGGTGCTGTGGTGCATGACTTGCTACATCGCGCATCAAGCGCACCACACGCAGAAGCAATCATTACAAGGAGCAACACATGAGCATCAAGCGCTTTGCCCGCAATTCAACCGCCACGCTGGCATTGGTTTTTGCCGCCTTTTCCGCGCAAGCGGCTAGCTACACCCCTACCGGCGTGCAGAACGACGTTGACTACAACAGCGTTCTCAATGGCGGCTGGAAGATCGTTTACCAAGGCGCCTATGGCGGTTCCTTCTCAATTAGCGATGTATTCGGCAGCATTGCCGCCGGCTCCAAAATCATGTTGGCCGCAAAGAACATTGCATCCAGCGTATTTGATGTGCTCGCGTGGGCTGGACTGGAAGAAGTAACTCAATACACTGCACAAAACCAAACCCATCAAGCAAACGGCGTTGAGTGGTATTACAACGGCGGCTCCATGGGCTTTGCAGGCGCGGGTGACGCCATCCAGCAAAATTCTGCCGACATCAATGGCTCAACTTGGGCTGGCACACCTGAGCGTGATCGTCTGAGCTGGCACACCAGCGGCGGATATGATGTTATGCCGACAGGAGTCGATGGCGGCTGGCGCGCCGGCAGTAACATTGAGCTCAACGACTCGCAAGACTGGCAGCGCTATGTCCTAGTTCAGGACAACATCGCCCCAGTTCCAGAGCCTGAGACTTATGCCATGTTGCTGGCAGGCTTGGCCATTATGGGCGCAGCTGCCGCACGCCGCCGCAAGGCACAACTGGCTGACCAACTAGCAGCCTGATTGGTAGCAATCTCGAAAAAGCGCGCTCCTTTGGATCGCGCTTTTTTGTTGGCGGCGAAATTATGAATTCAATTATTCAACACTCACTTTTCAGTCTCGCGCGTCCAGCCCAATTGGCCGCACTGGTGCTGACTGCCACTTTTGCCTTGTTATATGTGCCCACCCTCTGGGATTTGGCTCAGGGTATTTGGCGCACTGACGATCAGGCGCATGGCCCAATGATTCTGGCAATTGGCCTCTGGCTGCTCTACCGCGCCTGGCCTAACACGCTCAAGGTCTGCGGCTGGCATACAGCAGAACAACCACCCTCGCCTTCAATGGCTGGCTTGGCGGCTGGCAGCCTGATACTGCTGACCGGACTGCTGCTCTACATCGTAGGCCGTTCACAATCCATTCCCTTCATGGAGCTGGGCTCCATGGTATGGGTACTGGCAGGCACCTACGTCCTAGTACTGGGGCCCCGCTCTCTCCGGGCGGTGTGGTTTCCGCTGCTATTCATGTGCTTTATGGTGCCGATGCCCGGACTGGTCATCGCGGCTGTAACCATGCCGATGAAAATCGCCGTCTCGTATATGGCAGAGACTGTGCTTTTTGCCCTGAACTACCCGATTGCCCGCTCAGGCGTACTCCTGCAGATAGGCCCCTACCAGCTCATGGTGGCGGATGCCTGCGCCGGTTTGCAGACCCTGTTCACTCTTGAAGCGATGGGTTTGCTCTACCTCAATCTGTTGCGCCATGAATCACTGCTGCGGAATGTTTTCCTGGCCGTTTCGATTATCCCGATTGCCTTTACCGCCAACGTCATACGCGTAATGGTTCTGACGCTGGTGACCTACTACTGGGGCGATGCTGCCGGCCAGGGTTTTCTTCACGGCTTCGCCGGGATGGTGCTATTCGTCAGCGCATTACTGCTGATCATGGCCCTCGATAGCATGCTGCGACTACTGAACAAAATCCGCACAGGCCCCGACGCTGGAGCCTTGACATGATAGGGGCACTACAGCGCCGTATATATTTTGTGGCATGCCTGCTAGTGCTGACTGCATTTCTGGCCGCTAACTCGCGACCCACCGTGCGTATGGCTGAAATGGGCGAAGCGATAAACCTGGAAACCCTGATACCCAAGCGGATAGGTGGCTGGGTGATGGATGAACGTGAAGGCGTCAAGGTCATTAACCCGCAAGCCAATGCAGCCGTCAGCGATATCTACCAGCAAGTGCTTTCCCGCCATTATGTGAATACTGCTACGGGCAACGTCGTCATGCTGTCGATTGCCTACGGCGCCGACCAAAGCTATGGCAACGACCTACACGTCCCTGATGTGTGCTACCCGGCCGGCGGTTTTCAGATTGAACAGCGGATGGCGAGCACGCCCACACTGGAAGACAACATCAGCCTGCCGACACGACGACTGGTCGCGCAACGGTCACAACGCCGGGAACCACTGACGTACTGGGTTGTCGTCGGCGAGCGCGCAGTTACCGGCGCAGTGGCATCCAAGCTGACAGCGCTGAGCTATGGCATGCAGGGCATCGTGCCAGACGGACTGATCATTCGCATGTCCACGCTTGGCCTGAGCGATCAAGAGTCCTTCGCCGAGCAAGATGCCTTTGCGGCAGAGATGCTGCGCAATCTGCCACCACGCTGGAAAGCCAAGCTCACCGGGGTCTGAACTGCACAATGAACAGCCATGAGATAAGTAGAGCAACCATGAAGACCATTCACTCCCTACTGCTAACCAGCAGCCTATTGCTGCTCTCTGGCTGCGGCCAGACTGATGCCAAATCAACAGCCCCCACCCAGGTGGTGGCACAAGTAAACAACAGCGAAATATCGGTTCATCAGCTGAATCATTTGCTCGGGCAGGCCAGCGACATTCCAGCTGAACGTATCGCCGAGGCTCAGCGCAAAATGCTGCAGACCTTGATCGATCAAGAACTGCTGATGGCAAAAGCCCTGGAGGACAAGCTCGATCGCAGCCCGGAAGTCCTGCTGGCGCTGGAGACGGCAAAACGTGAAGTGCTTTCACGCGCTTACCTGGAAAGAATTGCCAGTGCCGTTGGAAAACCAAGCGATCAAGAGATCAGCAACTATTACGACCTCAATCCCAATATCTTCGCCTTGCGCAATATTTATGAATACCGTGAGTTACTCCTTCCGGCACAAACGCCTGATTTTGCCGCTGTTGCTGAAAAGCTGAAAGCCAGTAAGACACTCGATGAAGCTGCAGCCTTGCTGACTGGCATATCCGTAAAATACACCACGAACAAGGGAACTCGGGCGGCCGAGCAAACACCGCCCGACTTACTGATAAAACTGTCGTATGTGAAACCCGGCGAAACACTGGCCGTGGAAAACAACCTTGGACTGTCGATGGTCGAAATCACCCAGATCCAAAAGGCACCTATCGATCTGGAAACAGCCAAGCCCCTCATCAGCAACCTGCTGTTAAACCAGCGGAGAAACCAGGCCATGGGAAGTGCCGTTGCTGGACTGCGAAAAACCGCAGAAATCACCTACCTAGACAGCAAATTGAAGCCTCAGTAAAACTGCAGATCCAGCGTTCAGTAGCACGCTCAACCGCCTGCAGCTGTTGCGCTGACTGAGGTGCAACCGCACCACCCAAGCCCCAACAATAAACCCGGCACTTTTGCCGGGTTTATTGTTGGGGGTATCCACGTTATACGCGGCAGGCGAGACTGAGCGTTGGTAGGAGCGTATTTATCCGCAAAATTCGCAGCTGAAGCCGCCCTACAGAGGAACACTTACGCCACACCCGTTAACGGGCACATCGCCTTGTCGATGGTGCTTGGGTTCAATTTCATCCTGATGAGCATCGCCATGAACATTCTTCTGCTCTCTGGCAGCTTCCACCGCCGCAGCTACTCCCAGGCACTGCTGCGTTTTATTGCCGAGCAACTGCCCGAGCATCAGCACGTCAGCCCCGACCTGCTGCAACTGCCGTTCTACAGCGAAGACCTGGCCGGCGAGCAGCGCCCACAGGTCATTGTGGATTTTCTCCAGCAGGTCAGTGCCGCCGACGCGCTGATCGTCTGCAGCCCCGAGTACAACCACAGCATCCCGGCGGTGCTGAAGAACGCAATCGACTGGGCCTCGCGCCCGGCGTTCAAGTCGCCGCTGAAAGACAAACCGGTGACCTTTATCACCCAGGCCAACAGCCCGGTGGGCGGTGCCAGGGCCCAGGCGCACCTAAAGCTGGTGTTCGACTCCACGCTGTCGCGCATCCATATGTGCCACGAGATGATGATTGCCGGCGTCGAGCAGAAATTTGATGAACACCTGAGCCTGGTCGACGAGCCCAGCCAGGCGCGGATCAAGCGGCACCTGGCCGATTTCATCCAATTTATTGGTTGAGCCACGACTCACGTCGTAGCCCAGATGCCATCCGCGAAGCGCGCGCCACATATCCCCGGGCTACGGTTTACCAGTCCAGCGTCAGCTGGCTCTTGAACCGGCGCGTTTCGCCACTAAGCGGATCGACAAAACTGAGCTCTTGAGCCAGTAACTTCAGCGGCTTGGCGTAATCGTCCTGCGCATCGCTGGCGGCGATCAGGTGCGGGTAGAAGGGGTCGTTGCAGATCCCGGCGCCGAGGGCGGCCAGGTGCACGCGCAATTGGTGCTTCTTGCCGGTCACCGGGTACAGGCCATAGCGGCACAAGCCGCCCTGCACTTCACGGACCTCGATACGGGTTTCGCTGTTCGGCGTGCCGGCCACTTCCTGCATGCGAAAGAACGGCTCGGCCGGCCCCAGGCGCGTGTGGCGCAATAAGGGAAAGTCCACATCAGGCAGCGCTGGGGCAATGGCTTCGTAGGATTTATCGATCTGCCGGTCACGAAACAGCGCCTGATAGGCGTCGCGACTGGCAGGGTTGGCCGAGAACAGCACCAGCCCCGCTGTCAGCCGGTCAATGCGGTGAATGGGCACCAACTGCGGATTGCCCAAACGGCGCACCAGCCGAGCCAACAAGGTTTGCTCAACGTAGCCGCCAGAGGGCGTGACCGGTAGAAAATGCGGCTTGTCGGCCACCACCAGGTGCTCATCGGCATACAGAATGGTTTCGACAAAGGGCACCACGATTTCGCTCGGCACTTCGCGAAAATAGTGGATGCGCAAGCCGACCTTGTAAGCGTGCTCGGCCCCAACTGGCTGCTGCTCGGCATCCAGCACGCGACCACGGGCCATGCGGTCGAGCCAGACCTCGCGACTGATCGCCGGAAAGTGCGCGCACAGGCAATCGAGCACCGTCGCCCAATCACCTTGGGGCAAATGCAGGGTGCTGCGCCGCGCCAGGGCTTCAGGCATTGGCAGCAGGCTCATCGTCCAGTTCGTCGTCGGCACTGGCCGAGATAGCGCTCAGGCAATTCAGCTGCTGCACGCCGTCTGCATCGTTGAGGCTCCAGCACTGGCTGGCGTCATCAAATGTGGCCGCCAGCACCGCGGCGCTGCTGAATTTCCACACCCGGCGGGTGCGCCCGTCCATGCACTCGATCTGCAACAACAACTGTTCAGCATCGCCGCCCTGCCCTGCTGCCAGTGCAGCGTGGGCCACGACCAAGGCTTGCGGCGCAAGGACAAACTCCCAAGCGTGCAGGCCGTTGATTTCGAGCATGTCGGTGGACTGGAGAATGTCCAGCAAGGAAGGAGTGGTCATAACCGTGCGCCGCCTAAGAAAACCGGGCGAGCATGATAGGGGCTGGGGCGACGCAGGTCGAATCAACGCGACGATCTAAACGCAGAAAGGGCTTTAACGGCGACGCCCGGTGAGCGTCGCGGCTAAAGCCCCTTCTGCAAAATCTGCGGAACCACCGTAAGGGCGGTTCCAGTCGCCATCAACGCAGGTGTTCAAGCATGCCGTAGTACCACATGCCGACCGCCAGCATCGGGTTGCCGAACACGTCGCCCATCGGCACTTTGATGTGCTTGCAGGCGGCGAAGGTGTCGAACTTCTCCAGAGTGCCAGTCATGGCGTTGGCCATGATCTCACCCATGATGTGAGTGGTAGCGACGCCATGGCCGGAGTAGCCCTGGCAGTACCAGACGTTGTCCGAGAGCTTGCCCAGCTGCGGGATGCGATTCATCACGATGCCCATCGCGCAGCTCCACTGGAAGTCGATTTCCACGCCTTTCAGCGCCGGAAAAGTGCGTTCAATGCACGGGCGCAACTCGGCGGCGATATCGCGCGAATCACGGCCGGAGTAGTTGGCACCGCCGCCAAACAGCAGACGGCCGTCGGCAGTCATGCGGTAGTAGTCGAGCACGAAGCGGCAGTCGTACACCGCCAGGTCCTGCGGATTGAGTTGCTTGGCCAGGTCGCCCAGCGGCTTGGTGGTGACGATGCCGCCCATGGCCGGGAAAATCATGCCCTTGAGCTGCTTGCGTTCGAGCTTGTGGTAAACGTCGCCGGCCAGCATCACCTGCTTGGCTTCGACGCGGCCCTGAGCGGTAATTACCGCCGGGTTGGCGCCATGCACAATGTCCAGCACTTCGGAGTGTTCGAAGATCAGCGCGCCCAGGCTCTCGGCGGCTTTAGCCTCGCCGATGCACAGGTTCAACGGGTGCAAGTGCATGTTGCGGGTGTTCTTGATCGCGCCGCAATACAGGTCACTCTGCAGGTGATTGCGCACGCCTTGGGCGTCCAACAGGGTGACTTGATCACCCATGCCGCGGCGTACGGCTTCCTCGTAGGACGCGTTCAGCTCGTTCATGTGCACAGGCTTCATCGCCGCGTGCAGGTGACCGTGCTTGAGGTCGCACTGGATGCCGTACTTGGCCACCCGGCTCTTGATGATGTCGTGACCACGCCAGCGCAGATTCCAAATGAAGTCATCGACGTCCTGGCCCAGGGTCTTGCTCATCTGTTTGTGCATGGCCTCTTCGCCAGACAGGCTGCCAGTGACCTGGCCGCCGTTGCGCCCCGTGGCACCCCAACCAATCTTATTGGCCTCGATGATCGCCACTTTCAGCCCACGCTCGGCCAGCTCCACCGCCGTGGCCACGCCGGTAAAGCCGCCGCCGATGATGGCCACGTCAACCTGCACCGTGCCCTGCACCGTTGGGTAATCGGTTTCGCTATTGAGGGTGGCACTGTAATAGGACGGGCAGCGTTCGGCGGCGGCAATCACGGGTTTCAGGGCAGCGGTCATGGTGTATTCCTTGTTGGCTCAGCGCAGAGAGGCTGAGCGATTACAGCAAAAGGTCAGGCGAGATCATTGGGCCACGTGACAACGGCCAGGGACGAAACCTGAAGCAGTGCACACGACTAAAACGCCCCGTCTGGTGGCCGCGCGTGGCGACAATGCCAAAGCGCCCAGAAGGCTGCAGGAATATGAGCAGACAAGCCGCTGACGGGCGACTTGCCCAAAGAAAAACGCCGTTCGCAATTCATGTCGCACAGACTCACACGGGCATTCACCGAGTTAAATCCAGTTTTATCTACGCTTAGTTTTGATATTGCTAAACATTGACCTGCACTGTTCAGCCAGCATTCGCCAAGCGCAGAAAATCTCGGCACTCTGGCTACCCAAAACCAGCACCCACTACCGGTGTACACCTGCGGAGCAAACCTGATGGATCAACTGCGTTCGCTGCGCATTTTTACCCAGGTCATCTCCTCCGGTAGTTTTGCCGCCGCGGCCCGCGCCCTGGACCTTGCCCCGGCCGTGGTAACCCGCGCGATTGCCGACCTGGAGCAGCACCTGGGTGCTCGCCTACTCAACCGCAGCAGCCGACGTCTGGCGTTAACGGAGATTGGCGCAACTTACTTACCGCGCGCACGGTTGATTCTTGCCGAATTGGATGACGCCGACGCCCTCGCCGGCGCCGCCACAGAGCGCCCCAGCGGAACCCTGCGAATCCTCTGCCCGCCGGCCTTTGCGGGACACCAACTGGCGCGCCAGCTGCCCGAGTTTTATCGGCAGTACCCGGACATCCAACTGGAAATAAGCAGCCCAGGAGCCGTCGAGGTTGCCGATGAGAACTTTGACGTGTCGATCCTGTCGATCGGCGAACAAGGCTTGCAGGGCGACTTTATTGTGCGACCACTGGCCTGTTCCTCATTCATTATCTGCGCCGCGCCGGACTACCTGGCTCGCCACGGTTGCCCGCAACAACCCCAGGACCTGCTCCAGCACGCCGGCCTGCTGCCCGCCGTCGGCGCCGTGCGCCGCGAGCTAACGCTGTACCGCCAGACATCCGACGGCCAGGCCAACGACAGCATCCGCCTGGCGCTACCGCCCACAGTGCTGGCCACGCCACAGATTGAACTGATCCTTGCGGCTGCCTTGGCCGGCCTGGGTGTGGCCGGTTTGCCATCGTTTGTCAGCGCTCAAGCGCTCCGCGAAGGGCGCCTGCAGAGACTCCTCCCAGACTGGCGCGGCACTACGCTGAACCTCTACGTGGCCATGCCCACACGTAAATACGTCCCCGCGCGCAGCCGAGTATTTATCGATTTCCTCCTGCAGACATTCGGTGGAAATCGCAACGATCCCTGGCTCAGCGGCGCACTCTGATCAGCGCCTAGCGATAACTCGCGGCCACGCTCGAATACTCAACGCGTGCATCCAACACTTCATGTTTGCCTACCACCGTCTGCTGCGGCGGCACGCGCCCTTCGTAGCGCAACAGGGTCTTATCCGCAGCACTGAAGGTCAGCCGCAAGGGCGCAACTACCAGACCGACCCAGAAACTACTGGGACTCAACGAAAAGTGAGCCTGTCCGTCAACGCTGCCGTCGTAGCGCACAGTGAAACCGTAAGTCTGTTTTTCGCGCAGCACGATAAAGCGCACAGGCAAGCGCTGTCCGGCCACCAATACGGCCCAATGCTGGTAAATAAATCCGTGTAACGACGGCCCGCTGAGCACGGGACTGCTGACCTCCTCCTCAGCACTGCTCCACTGCCCCTGCTCGTACAACCGGTAGCGCAGGTGACGACCATCGGCACTGACGTGCACCGAACCGCTGAAGTCGTTCTGCTGATTAATCACCGTAAACACGTGCAGGGCATAGTCTGCCGCGACCTGTGCCGACTCGACGATGATCAGCCGCCCATCGGGCTCGCGGGTTAAGTGGGTGGCGAGCAGACCTTCGGCGCCCTCTTGTACGCGGCGCTCATAGCGAAAGAGCGGCGGCTGGCCGGGTCGATCCTGGGCATAGGTGGCGCCCTGATAAATCAACTCACCCGCGGCATCGGGGCGGCTATCGAGCATGCGCAACTGCGCATGACTGGGCTCATCCAGAGCAGCAAACAGCGGCCCCGCCGTCAGCAGACCGAGGCCCAGGATGACGGCGCGGCAAGAAAGAGTGGGCAATTTACGCATAGCGACCTCCAGCCCTGGCGACATGCACAGGGAGGTCGCCACTCTAGGCAGGCGCACGGCGGGCAAACAGTAGCCAAGGCGCAAGGTAACCTTGCATAACGCGCAATGATCGCGCGTTAGTTGCGACTCAATGCTGCAAATGCCCGTACAGCTTGGCGTACAGGCCGCCGTCGGCGATCAGCTGCTGATGGTCGCCGTCCTCGGCGATGCGCCCACCATCGAACACCAGCACCCGGTCGGCCTGCTTCACCGCGGACAAGCGATGGGCAATGATCAGGGTGGTACGACCGCTGAGGAAACGCCCGAGGGCCTGATGCAGGGCGTATTCGGTGGCGGCATCCAGGGCAGAAGTGGCTTCGTCGAGGATCACCACGTTCGGCTCGGCCAGCACCATCCGCGCAATTGCCAGGCGCTGGCGCTGGCCGCCGGACAGGCGCACACCGGAGCGGCCGACGATGCTGTCCAGGCCTTGCGGCAACACGCGGATGGTCTCGGCCAGCTGGGCGATTTCCAGGGCCCGCCAGCACGCGTCATCAGTGCGCTCGCGACCCATGGTCAGGTTGGCGCGCACGGTGTCGTTGAACAGCGCCGGGTGTTGCAGCACCACCGCGACATGCTCGCGGATACACGCCAGGCCGGCCTGCTCCTGACTGACACCACCAAAACTGATGCTGCCGGCCTGTGGCGTGTAGAGCCCGAGCAGCAGCTGCACCAAGGTGCTTTTACCACCACCGCTGGCACCAACGATGGCGACCTTCTCGCCCGGCGCGATGCTCAGGTTGAGGCCGTCCAGCACCGGCTCGTCGTTGTAGGCAAAGCACAGATCACGGACCTCAATGCCGACCGTGCCGTGACCGACAAAGGGATCGACCTGGGCCGGATACTGCGGCTCATCGGCCCGCGCCAGCAGCTCGTTAATCCGCGTCAGCGCACCGCCAGCGGCGTAATAGGCGTACTGCAGGCTGAGCAGCTGCTCGACCGGGCTGATCATGAACCACAGGTAGCTGAACACCGCGAGCATCTGCCCAATCGACAGGTCGGAAAACAGCACGGTGAGCATGGCCGCGGCACGGAATACGTCGATACCGAACTGGAACAGCAAGCCACTGGCGCGGCTGGAGGCGTCACTCTTCCACTGCGAGGCCACGGCGTAGTCGCGCACCTCGCGGGCCTTGGTGCCGAGGCGACCGAGGAAGAAACCCTGGCGATTGCCGGCGCGCACCTCCTGAATGGCTTCCAGGGTTTCCCCCAGGGCCTGGGTAAAGCGCGCGGTGCTGTCGTTTTCCAGTTTCTTCAGGTGCTTGACCCGCTTGCCCAGCTGCACTGTGGCGTAGATCACCAACGGGTTGAACAGCAGAATCAGCAGCGCCAACTGCCAGTGCATCCACAGCAGAATCGCCGAGGTGCCGGCCAGGGTGAGCATGGCCACCAGAAAGCGGCTAAGGGTTTCGCCGACGAACTTGTCGAGGGTGTCCAGATCGGTGACCAGGTGAGTGGTTACGGTGCCGCTGCCGAGGCTTTCGTACTCCGCCAGGGAGATGCGCTTGAGCCGTTCGATCAGGCGCAGGCGAATGCGGTAGACGATGTCTTTCGACAGCCGGGCAAACAGGCGCGCCTGCAGCACGTTGAAGCACAGGGCCGAGCCGCGCAGCAACAGGGTCAGCACCAGCATCAGGCCGATGTAACCGACCGCTTGCTGGGCGCCAGCGGGCAGAAAGCGGTTCATCACCAGCAAGGCGGCGTCGCCATTGCCCAGCAGCACTTCGTCCACCAGCAACGGCAACAGCAAGGGGATCGGCACGCTGCACAGGGTGGTCAGCACCGCCACGGCATTGGCCAAGAACAGGGCCTTGCGGTGGCGCAGGGCCAGCCGGCGGATTTCCGCCCAGCTCAGACGGTCCGCCAACGGCTGCTCAAGCATGGGTGGCGCGCTCCAGCCAGCGCGCCAGCAGCGGCTGCAGCTGTGCCAGCGGCTGATAACCATTGGTCAGCAGGGCCTTCTGCCCGTTGTGCTCGGCCAGCAAGGTGGGGAAACCGGCGATACCCAGGTCCTGCACCCAGGCGAAGTCCTTCTGCGTCGCCGCTTGCGTGGCCGCACTGTCAAAGGCTTCGGCAAACGCCTGGCGCGGCAAGCCCGCGGCGGTCGCCAGCTCGCGCAACACCGGCGCCTGGGTGACATCGCGGCCTTCACAATAAAAGGCTTCCTGAATCAGCTGCAGCAACGTCCAGACCTTTTCGCCATCCAGTTGGCGCGCGGTAACCAGCGCCCGGCACGCCGGCTCGGTGTGATAGACCAGCCCTTCGGGCAAGCCATCGTGAAAGTTGAACAGCTGCCCGGTCATGGCATTGACTGCCTGCCAGTGACCAAGAATGCGCACCCGCCCGGCCGGATCGAGGGCGGCGCGCTCCTGGCGCAAACCACCGACCACCAGCTCCAGCGGCACACCACAGGCCGCAGCCTGCTCGGCCAGAGCCTGCAGCACCGGAGCAAAGCCCCAGCACCAGGAACACATCGGGTCCATCACATAGAGCAGGCGGGTGTGCATGGCTCAGGCCTCTTTCTTCAGCCGTGGATTGTGCCCCAGGGGATGCGGCTGGTTACGCGCCTTGGCCAGCTCGATCTGCTTTTGCCGCTCACGGGCACCGGCACGGGTTTTCTCGCTGAGGTTGTCCCAGCAATAAGGGCAGCTGACGCCCGCCACATAATGCGGCGACTGGCAGTCCTCTTGGGTGATGGGTGCGCGGCAGGCGTGGCACTGGTCGTAATCGCCTTCGGAGAGGTCGTGACGCACCGTCACTCGGTTGTCGAAGACAAAGCAGTCACCGCGCCACAGGCTGTTTTCCTCAGGCACTTCTTCGAGGTACTTGAGGATGCCGCCCTTGAGGTGAAACACCTCGGCGTAGCCGGCCCCGAGCATGTAGCTGGAAGCTTTTTCGCAACGAATACCGCCGGTGCAGAACATCGCCACTTTCTTGTGCTTGGCCGGGTCGAAGTGGGCTTCGACGTACTCGGGAAACTCACGAAAGCTCTTGGTCTTGGGATCGATGGCACGCTCGAAGGTGCCGATGGCCACTTCGTAATCGTTGCGAGTATCGATCACCAGCACTTCCGGATCGGCAATCAGGGCGTTCCAGTCCTGGGGCTCGACATAGGTGCCGACCAACTGGTTGGGATCGACGCCCGGCACGCCGAGAGTAACGATCTCTTTTTTCAGTTTGACCTTGCTGCGGTAGAACGGCTGTTCATCGCAATAGGACTCTTTGTGGTCGATATCGACAAAGCGCGGGTCAGCCTTGAGCCAGGTCAGCAGGCCGTCAATGCCGGCGCGACTGCCGGACACGGTGCCGTTGATGCCTTCTGCGGCGATCAGCAGAGTACCTTTGACGCCGTTATCCAGCAGGGTTTGCAGCAGGGGTTCGCGCAGCGCCTCGAAGTCCGGCAGAGACACGAACTTGTACAGCGCGGCCACGACAATGGCTTGGGTCATAAAAAACGCTCCAGGTGGTCGTCCACGTAAAGGACGGACCGGACAATACAAACAACAACGCCGGCGAAGGCCGGCGCTGCTGAATGGTAACAGATCGCGTTCAGGTCAATCAGCCTGGGTCCGCTGATCGGCTAGTGAGTTTTGCTACCGCCCTGACAGGTCGGCGAAGCCGGCACCGCTTGCAGCGTGGCCCACTCCTCGGCGGTGTAGGTGTGCAGCGCCAGCGCGTGGATCTGCCCCATCAACTCGCCCACGGCGGCATACACCCGCTGGTGACGCTTGACGGCATTGAGGCCGGCAAACAGCGGGCTGACCACCACGACCTTGTAATGGGTTTCCAGGCCACGGCTGTGCATATGGCTCTCGTCCAGCACCTCTAGGTGCTGCGGCGCCAGGGCCTGCAGGGCGGCTTGCAACTGATCACGCTTGCTCATTCAGGTTCTCGCTCAAGGCTTCTTGGTGGCGGCGGCAGGCTGAATTTTCTCCATCATATCGGCCAGTAGCTTGTTGACCTCCGGTACGGCCTTTTCCAGGCGACCCTGGGTCATTTGCGCCGACTGTGCGCTGAGTGTTGGCATTTTTTCCATGACCTTCTTGCCCAGCGGCGACTGGTAGAACTCGATCAGGCCCTTGAGCTCAGCTTCCGAGAAGTTAGTGGTGTACAGCTTGACCAGATCCGGCTTGATCTTGTCCCAGCCCACGGCCTTTTCCAGGGCAACATTGGCCTTGGCCTGATAGCTTTCCAACAGGGCTTTTTTCGACTCCGGCGCCTTGGCCTGGGCAAAGCGCTGGGCAAACATCTGCTGCACCTGGGCGTAGACCGGCACCGCCAGCTTGTCGGCATGGGCCAGGATCAGGAATTTTTCGGCATCGGCAGCATGGCTTTTCGCATCGGCCATTACCTGGCCACTGGCACAAACCAACAGAGCAGCGGTGCAAAGCGCACGAAAACGGGTCATCGGGAGTCCTTGTCTGAGCAATGTGAGCGGTAGGCGGGTTCAGACACGCCTGGCGCGGCACATTCTGCGCCCAAGCCTGCACCCGGCTCAAGCAACCAAAAGACGGGAGCACCACTGGCTCGTGCCGGCCGATAGCACCATTGGGCAGACCGAGTCCCCCTGCGCCGCCAAAACGGCTTAGACTATCGACCACAACGTGATTGCCAGTCCTTTTTCCGCCATCTGCACACATGGAAGTGTCCGATGAACAGCCCCGTCATTGCCGTACCACCTGCCTTGTTGCCGCGCCTGTGCGACAGCCGTGGGCAACTCGATCCGCAGCACATCGGCTGGTCCCGACGCCCCCAGTTGAACTATGCCCTGCCCGGCAACCTGGGCCGGCGCAAGCGCTGGAATCACTGGTGCATCACCACCCCGCAGTGGACCCTGTCTCTGACCCAGGCCGACTTGGACTATGTCGGTTATGGCGCCGCCTACTTTCTTGATCTGCACACCGGCCTGGCAGTGGCCCACACCCAATTGCGCCCCTTCGCCCGCGGCTGTCGCCTGCCGGATACACCGTTGCAAAGCCACGGCTTCGACCACCCGCAATTACAGATCAGGATCGACGAGCAGCCGGGTCGCCTGCGCCTGAACTGCGTGGCCCCCAGCATCGGCGGCCAACCCCTGCACGTGGAGTTGGAGGTCATGCGCCCACGCCACCTGGACTCGGTTAACCTGGTCGTGCCCTTTGCCGGCAAAGGCTTCCATGCCTGCAGCCGACAGATCGGCCTGCCCTGTTCGGGCAACGTGCAACTGGGCGACAACAGCTACAGCTGCGAGAGTGGCCAGAGCTTTGCCGCCCTGGATTTCGGCCGCGGCGTCTGGCCATTCAACAGTCGCTGGACCCGCGCCGCCTTCGCCGCCCCCGGCGGAATTGCCGGCAACTTCGGCGCCGGCTGGACCGACCACAGCGGCCTGTCGGAAAACGCCCTGTGGTTTGGCGGCGAACTGCTGCACCTGCCGCACCCGGTGCACATCGAAGCCAGCACAGCCGATGAGCTGAGCAACTGGCGCCTCAGCAGTACCGACGGCCGCGTGGCCCTGACCTTCAGTCCGCACAAGCAGCACCGGGCCAACCCGCAAGTCGGCCCGCTGCAAGCCAACACCCAGCAATGGTTCGGCCGCTTTGACGGCGCCTTGCGCGCCCCCAGCGGCGAGTCGGTGCCGGTCAATGGTGCCCTGGGCTGGATTGGCAACACCGTCGCGCGCTGGTAGTCAGCACAGCCCATCGGCCTACACTGGTAGCCAGCCCACCGCCGCAGGAGCAGCGCCATGCACCGGATTGAAACCGACAGCCTCGGGCCTATCGAGGTCCCGGCCGAGGCGTACTGGGGTGCCCAGACCCAACGCTCCTTGAGCTATTTCTCCAGCGGTCAGGAGGTCATGCCGCTGCCGGTGATTTACGCCCTTAGTCTGATAAAAAAAGCCGCCGCCCGCGTCAACCAGCGCAACGGCAGCCTCAGCGCCGAGATCGGCCAGCTGATCGAACAGGTCGCCGATGAAGTTCTCGCCGGCCAGCATGACGCGCAGTTCCCCCTGCGGGTCTGGCAGACCGGCAGCGGCACGCAAAGCAACATGAACGTCAACGAGGTAATCGCCGGCCGCGCCAACGAACTGGCCGGCCAAGGCCGCGGCGGCAAACGCCCGGTGCACCCCAATGACCACGTCAACGCGGCGCAAAGCTCCAACGACAGCTTCCCCACCGCCATGCATATCGCCACCCTGCTGGCCGTGCACCAGCAGCTGTTGCCGGCACTGCGCGAGCTGAGCGCCGGCCTGGCCCTCAAGGCCCACACCTATGCCGACCTGCTGAAAAGCGGTCGCACCCATTTGATGGATGCCACGCCCATCACCTTCGGCCAGGAACTCTCGGCCTTCGTTGCCCAGCTGGGTTACGCCGAAGCGGCCATCCTGGCCTGCCTGCCGGCGGTCTGCCAGCTGGCCCAGGGCGGCACGGCGGTGGGCACCGGGCTCAACGCCCCGGCCGACTTCGGCCCGGCGATGGCCCGCGAACTGGCGGTCCTGACCGGTTTTCCGCTCACCAGCGCCGAGAACAAATTTGCCGCCTTGAGCGGCCATGAAGCCCTGGTCAGCCTGAGCGGTGCGCTAAAGACCCTGGCTGTGTGCCTAATGAAGCTGGCCAACGACCTACGCCTGCTCGGCTCCGGCCCACGCACGGGCCTGGCGGAAGTGCGCCTGCCGGCCAATGAGCCGGGCAGCTCGATCATGCCCGGCAAGGTCAACCCGACCCAGTGCGAAGCCTTGTCGATGATCGCCTGCCAGGTGCTGGGCAACGACGTGACCCTGGGCATCGCCGCCAGCCAGGGCCAGCTGCAACTGAACGTGTTCAAGCCGGTGATCATTTACAACCTGCTGCAATCGATCCAGTTACTGGCCGACGGCTGCCGCAACTTTCAGCACCACTGCATTGAAGGACTTGAGGCTGATGCGGCGCAAATGGCCCTGCACCTGCAGAACAGCCTGATGCTGGTGACGGCGCTGAATCCGCATATCGGCTACGACCGCGCCGCCGAGATCGCCAAGATGGCCTACCGCGACGGCTGCACCTTGCGCGCCGCCGCCCTGACCCTGGGTTACCTGAGCGGCGAACAGTTCGACAACTGGGTACGCGCCGAGCACATGCTCGGCACCCCGAAAAACACAGGGGCTTGATACGGCGGCCAGCAACCATTGGTCGCCAACTGCAACGCCTTAACCACAGCTGCTTACACTAAAAGCTGATAGCTCGTTTGCGAGGGTTTAAACATGTTCGGTCAACGCAGAGTGGATCCAAGCCCCGGCACGCACTACCGCAGCGAGCGGGTCAGCGCGGTCAACGGTCAATATTTTTTCTCCACCCGAGAAGGCAGCCTGGAAGGCCCCTACTTCACCCGGGTCGACGCCGAGCGAGAAATCGCCTTTTACATTCGGCGGATGATTCAGGCCAAGGAAATCATCGAAAGCCGCTCGTTTTAACCCTGGCGGCCAGCATCGATAAAAAAACCGCGCATCGGCGCGGTTTTTTTAATCCTCAATAATGCCTTCTCAGCGCACGGTCTCGAACAAACCGGTGGCGCCCATGCCGCCGCCCACGCACATGGTGACGATGCCATAGCGCAGGTTGCGCCGCTGCAGCTCACGCACCAGATGGCCGACCTGGCGCGAACCGGTCATGCCAAACGGGTGACCGATGGAAATCGAGCCACCATTGACGTTGTACTTGTCGTTATCGATACCCATGAAGTCGCGCGCATACAGGCACTGGGAGGCAAAGGCTTCGTTCAGTTCCCACAGGTCGATGTCGGCGATCTGCAGGCCGCGGGCCTTCAGCAACTTGGGCACCGAGTAGACCGGGCCGATGCCCATCTCGTCGGGCTCGCAGCCGGCCACGGTGAAACCGCGGAAGAATGCCCGTGGTTTCAGGCCCAGTTCGATGGCTTTATCCAGGCTCATCACCAGCGTCATTGAGGCACCATCGGACAGCTGCGAGGCGTTACCGGCAGTTACCGAACCGTCCTCGGCAAACACCGGCTTGAGGGCCGCCAGGCTTTCCAGGGTGGTGTCGGCGCGGTTGCAGTCATCACGATCAACGATGCCGTCGACCAGGGTCTTCTCGCCCGTGGCCTTGTCTTCGACCTGGTACTTGACCGCCATCGGCACGATTTCATCGTCGAACAGACCCTCGGCCTGCGCCCGCGCAGTACGCTGCTGGCTTTGCAGGGCGTAGAGGTCCTGTTGCTCGCGGGTCACCCCATAGCGGCGGGCAACAATTTCCGCCGTCTGCCCCATGGGGAAGTAGATGCCCGGCAGGTTCTGCTGAATCAGCGGATTGAACAGCTGGTTGGTGTTCATGCTCTTCAGCGTCATGCTGATCGACTCGACACCGCCAGCGACGATCACGTCGCTGCAGCCCGAGGCAATCTGGTTGGCGGCGATCGCGATGGCCTGCAAGCCCGAGGAGCAGTAACGGTTGAGGGTCATGCCGGCGACGTCCTTACCCAGCCGCGACAGCACCGCCACGTTGCGGCCGATGTTCATGCCCTGGGCGCCCTCGTTGGAGCCGGCGCCGACGATGCAGTCATCCACCAGCAGCGGGTCCAGGTCGTTGCGCGCCAACAGAGCGTTGACGCAGTGGGCCGCCATGTCATCCGGGCGGGTCTGGTTGAACTTGCCGCGAAACGACTTGGCCAGGCCAGTGCGCACACTGTCGACGATCACTACTTCACGCATGATTACCTCTGCTGGTTCGGTTGGACGATAACGACAGAGTAGAACCGCCCAGCCGCCCACGGCGACGATCATTCATCCGCCGTATGCAGCGCCATCCAGGCTTTTCAATCGCGGGCGTAGGCCGCCTCCAGGGCATCATTGATGGTGCGCAGCACCTTGACCCGGGCAAAACGTTTGTCGTTGGCCTCGACCAGGGTCCAGGGGGCAATCTCTGTACTGGTGCGATCGACCATGTCGCCCACTGCATCGCTGTACTGCTGCCACTTATCGCGGTTGCGCCAGTCGTCTTCGGTGATTTTGAAGCGCTTGAACGGAATCTGCTCGCGCTCCTCGAAGCGCTGCAACTGAGTGGCCTGGTCGATCGACAACCAAAACTTCACCAACACCACGCCAGCGCGGGTCAGCTGCTCTTCGAAGTCATTGATTTCGCTGTAGGCGCGCAGCCAATCCGCCGGACTGCAATAGCCCTCCACCCGTTCCACCAGCACCCGGCCATACCAAGAGCGGTCGAATACGGTGAACTTGCCACGCGGCGGGATATGCCGCCAGAAGCGCCATAGATAGGGCTGAGCCAGTTCCTCCTCGGTGGGCGCGGCAATCGGCACGATGCGGTACTGACGCGGGTCCAGGGCTGCTGCCACACGGCGGATAGCGCCGCCCTTGCCGGCCGCATCGTTGCCCTCGAACACGGCGATCAGGGCATGCTTGCGAAAGCGTTTGTCACGCATCAAGCCGGCCAGCCGCGCCTGTTCGGTCGCCAATTGCTCCTGGTACTCGTCTTTATCCAACCGCTGGGTCATGTCCAGGCTGTCCAACAGACCCAGATTGTCCAGACTGGAAATCAGCGGCGCGGCATGGGGCTGACTGTGGGGCAGTTCCTTGCGTTGCAGCGCGGCCTGCAGCCCCTCCAGCAGAATGCGCCCGACAGTCAGACTGCGGTAATACTCGTTGGCGCCCTCGACCACATACCAGGGCGCATAGTCACGGCTGCTGCGGCGCAAGATGCGCTCGCCGTGGCGCACAAATTTGTCGTAGGTTTTCGACTGCTGCCAGTCCAGCGGGCTGATACGCCAGCTGTGCAGGGGGTCATCCTTGAGGGTATTGAGGCGCGCGTTCATCTGCTTTTTCGACAAGTGAAACCAGAATTTGAAAATTAGCGCGCCTTCATCGCAGAGCATCCGCTCCATACGTTCGGCGCTGTCGATGGCCTGGTCCAGCACGGCATTCTTGATCCGCCCGTGCACCCGCCCCTGCAACATCTGGCTATACCAGTTGCCAAAGAATATGCCGATCCGCCCTTTCGGCGGCAGCTGGCGCCAGTAGCGCCAGGCCGGTGGGCGAGCCAGCTCCTCGTCGGTCTGCTGGTCGAAGGTGTTTACCTGAATCAGTCGCGGGTCCATCCACTCGTTGAGCAGCTTGACCGTTTCGCCCTTGCCGGCGCCTTCGACACCGTTGATCAACACCACCACCGGAAAGCGCGCCTGCTGCTGCAATTCAAACTGGGCCTCCAGCAAGGCCTCACGCAGGGCGGGCACGGCCGCCTCGTAGGTTTCCTTGTCGATGGCATGACCGATTTCGGCGGACTCAAACATGAACAGGCTCCAGAACAGCAGACGATGGCGCCAGCCTAGCCGATTGCCGAAGCCTTTGTCTGACTGCCTGCCACGTCCTTGCCGCAGATCAAGCGTTACCAAGTGGATCGGCTAGAATGCGCGCCTCTTTACCAGGTGCGCGCCATGACCGATCAACCCACATCCGCCGACTTTCAGCACGCTCAGCTCGACTGGGACGCCGACGGTCAGCCGCGCTCACGCCAATTTGCCGATGTGTATTTCGCCAACGACGGCGGCCTGGCCGAAGCCCGTCATGCCTTCCTGCTGCAGAACGACCTGGCCCGGCGCTTTGCCGAACTGGCGGCGGGCGAGCAACTGGTGATTGGTGAAACCGGTTTCGGCACCGGGCTGAATTTTCTCGGCGCCTGGCAACTGTTTGAACAACACGCCGGACCCGACTGTCGCCTGCACTTTGTCAGCGTGGAAAAGTACCCGCTGACCCGCAGCGACCTGCAACGGGCCCTGGCCCTGTGGCCGGAACTGGCAACTTACGCCGACGCCCTGCTGGCCCAGTACGTGGCCGTGCACCCTGGCTTTCAGCGTTTCACCCTGGCAGGCCGGGTCAGCCTGACCCTGCTGATTGGCGACGCCCTGGAGCAGTTGCCGCAGCTGGATGCGGCCATCGACGCCTGGTTCCTCGACGGCTTCGCCCCCCAGCGCAACCCACAGATGTGGTGCCCTGAACTGTTTGCCGAACTGGCCCGACTGTCCCACCCTGGCACCACCCTGGGCACTTATTGCAGCGCTGGCGACGTGCGCCGCGGGCTCAAAGCCGCCGGTTTTAGCATGCGCCGGGTGCCCGGCATCGGGCGCAAGTGGGAAGTGCTCAAGGGCCAGTTCAATGGCCCCGCCAGCAGTACAGGCAAACCCTGGTTTGCCCGACCAGGCTGGCGCCCTGCCGTGCGTGAGGCACTGGTAATCGGCGCCGGCCTAGCCGGCTGCGCCACCGCCGCCAGCCTGGCCGCCCGCGGCTGGCAGGTGACCTTACTGGAACGCCACGCAGCCATCGCCGAGGAGGCCTCCGGCAACCCCCAAGGGGTGCTGTATTTAAAGCTCTCGGCCCACGGCACCGCCTTGTCGCGCCTGATTGTCAGCGGCTTCGGCTACACCCGCCGGCTGCTGGAGCAGTTACAACGCGGCCTCGACTGGGACGCCTGCGGCGTTCTGCAACTGGCATTAGACGCCAAGGAGCAAGCACGCCAGGCACCGCTGGCGGCAGCCTTCCCACCCGATCTATTGCACGTACTCAGTCGCGAAGAAGCCGAAGCTCTCGCCGGTATCGCCCTGGCCAGCGGCGGCCTGTTCTACCCCGAAGGTGGCTGGGTCCATCCACCGGCGCTGTGCCAGCGGCTGAGCGAGCATCCACGAATTCGCCTGCTACCCCTGCACGACGTCGTTGAACTCCAACGCCATGCCGATGGTTGGCACGCCTGTGTGGCCGGCCAAATGATCGCCAGCGCCCCGGTGGTGGTACTCGCCGGTGCCGCCGAGATTGCGCGCTTCCCGGCTGCCGCCGGCCTGCCACTTAAACGCATCCGCGGGCAAATCACCCGCCTGCCACAAACCGCCAGCAGCGCCGAGCTACGCACCGTGGTCTGCGCCGAAGGCTATGTGGCGCCGCCGCGCCTGGGCGAACATACCCTCGGTGCCAGCTTCGACTTTCACAGTCAGGAGATCACACCAACGGCGGCCGAACACGCCAGCAACCTGCAACTGCTGGAGGAAATCTCCAGCGATCTGGCCGCGCGCCTGCACAGCCACGAACTCGACCCCGCCAGCCTGCAAGGCCGTGCAGCCTTCCGTTGCACCAGCCCGGACTACCTGCCGATCATCGGCCCATTGGCCGACCCGCAAGCCTTCGCCGAGGCCTACGCCGTGCTGAGTAAAAATGCCCGCCAGGTGCCAGATACGCCCTGCCCCTGGCTGGACGGCCTGTACGTCAACAGCGGCCATGGCTCCCGCGGCCTGATCAGCGCCCCACTGGCCGGCGAACTGCTAGCCGCCTGGCTGGACAACGAGCCACTACCAATGCCGCGAGAAGTCGCCGAGGCCTGTCACCCCAACCGCTTTGCCGTGCGTCAGTTGAGCCGCGGCCAATAGTCGCAAGCCCCCGCAGATACCGCGCCCAAACTGGCTGCCCAGGCGGATCAGGGTTAGGCTGACCACAAGGCCCGCGGTACTCAGACCGGCGAACTGCGCGACGCCCTAACTCTGCGCCGACCTCTGGAGAACCAGCCGATGAGCGACACCCCCCGCGCGGCCCATCAGGACGCGATGCTCAAGCGCCTGGCGCGCATTGAAGGACAAATCCGCGGCCTGCAAGCCATGATCCGCCGTGATGAAGACTGCGAAGCCATCGCCCAACAATTTGCCGCCGCGCGCAAGGCCCTGGACAAGGCCTACCAGGAGTTACTCGCCTGCCTGCTGGAAGAAGCCGTGCTCGACCCCGACCAGGACAGCAGCGCCACCCTCAGCCGGGTCCGCAACATTTTTACCAAATACACCTGAGCCCGCAGGGCGCAACCACCTGGCTTGAAGCCGCGGCCGCAACCCGGCACAGTGAACGGCAGACGTATTACAACAAAGAGGTTACTTGATGCCTCGCATGAGTCTGTTTCTGCTCTGGCTGTGCCTGTGCAACAGCGCCTGGGCGCTGAACCCGGCACACCTGGACAACACCGATGTGCGCCTGTCCCTCGGCCCGCACATGAGCTACCTCGAAGACCCCCGCGGCAGCCTGCGCCTGCAGGACGTGCAGAACACGCCCAGCGAACGCTTCCAGCCGGTCAACCATGACCACGTCAACCTGGGCAAGAACACCTCCGTCTGGTGGTTCCGGGTCGAGCTGGACAACCGTCTGACCGAGGCGTTGCCGGGTTTTCTGGAAATCAACTACCCCTTGCTCGACCACCTGCAGGTGTATCTGCAGACGCCCGACGGCCGAGTCAGCCAGCAGGAAAGTGGCGATCGCTTTGCCTTTAGCCAGCGCCCGGTGCAGGTGCGCAACTTCTGGTTTCCTCTGCAACTGCCCAGCGGTAACAGCCACCTGCTGATCCGCGTAGACACCAGCAGCACGGTATTTTTTCCGGCGTATTTCAGCACCTATGCCGCCAATGCCGCCGCCCAGGAAGACCTTATGGCCTGGAACGGAGCCTTCTACGGCATGCTCCTGGCCATGGTCTTCTACAACCTGTTTCTGTTTCTCTCACTGCGCGAAGCCACCTATTGCTGGTACGTGGTCTACGGCCTGAACGTCGTCCTGCTCGGAGCCTGTTTCGACGGCCTGCTGTTCAAATTGCTGCCCGACGCCACCGCGCTGCAGGCGGTGAGCATCTATATCCTGCTGTTCACCCAGACCCTGGCCGCAGTGCAGTTCAGCCGTCACTTCCTGCACACCAAAGAATATTTCCCACGCCTGGATACCGGCCTGCGCGTGTCCATGCTGGTCATCGTCGCCTTGCTGGCCAGCGGTCTGCTGCTCAACCTGCAACTCTGGGCCGCCCTGGCCAGCATCAGCCTGTTGAGTTTTTCCCTGGTGTTGTTGCTGGTGGGCATTTTCAGCTGGCGCCGGGGGGTGTCCTACGGCCCCTACTACACAGTGGCCTGGACGGTCGTGCTGCTGGCGTTTGCGATTGCCACGGCCGGCTCCCTGGGCTTCGACCTGTTTGGCCTGTATGGCGCCACAGCGATCAAGATCGGGGTCACCATCGAGCTGGTCACCCTGTCCATCGGCCTGGCCAACCGCATCAACATCCTCAAGGACGAAGGCTTTTCCTCGCGCCAGGCCGCCGAGCAGGCCAACCTTGCCAACCAGGCCAAGGGTCGCTTCCTGGCCACCATGAGTCACGAGATCCGCACCCCGCTGAACGGCGTGCTGGGCATGCTGCAATTGCTCAAGGACACACCGCTGGATCGCAGCCAGCGTTTTTATGTCGACACCATCGCCAGCTCCGGTCGCTCGCTGCTGGCGGTGATCAACGACATCCTCGACTACGCCCGGATCGAGTCCGGCAAGCTCAAGCTGGAACATATCGAGTTCGACCTGGAACAGCTGATCGCCGAAACCCTCAGCCTGTTCACCGCCCAGGCCCTGGAAAAGCGCCTGCGCCTGTACGTCAGCCTGGAGGGCGGCGTACCCCAGCGCATCCTCGGCGACCCGACCCGGCTCAAACAGGTGCTGATGAACCTGCTCAGCAACGCCTTGAAGTTCACCGCCGAAGGCCATGTCAGCCTGACCGTCTACCGGCGCTGCAACGCCCTGCAGCAGTGGCAGCTGCACCTGGCCATCAGTGACACCGGCATCGGCATCAGCGAACAGGTGCAGACGCAGCTGTTCGACTCCTTCGCCCAGGGCGACTCCAGCACCACCCGCCGCTATGGCGGCAGTGGCCTGGGCCTGGCCATCAGCAAGGAACTGGTGGAGATGATGGGCGGCCAGATCGAGGTGCACAGCGCGCCGGGCCAGGGCACCCAGTTCAGTTTTCATGTGCCACTGCTGGTGGACAGCAGCGCCACCGACCCACTCAGCGAGCTGCTGGCCGGACGCACCGCCCTGCTGACCTCCCTGGACAGCCTGGCCCTGGATGCCCTCAGCGGCCTGCTCAGCCGCTGGGGCATGCGCACCGAACGCTGCCAGACCCCAGAACGCCTGCAAAGCTGCCTGGATGACTTTACCAACCCGCCCTTGCTGGTACTGATGGCGCCCTGGCCTGGCAGCGTGGCCAGCTGGCTGGAGCCGGTGCGTTCGCGCCTGCAACCGGGTCAGCCGGTGCTGCTGTTGTGCCCGCCCGGACAAAGCAGCCAACTGCCCGAATACGGCGCCTTGCGGGTGCGCAACCTGACCCAGCCGCTGGCCGTCACCGAACTGCGCCAACACCTGCTGGAGCTCTACCAACAGCCGCGCCACGCGCTGCCGCCCGCAGCGCCGGAGCAGTCGCACCTGCGCGCCAATGCCCCCTGCATCCTGATTGCCGAAGACAACCCGGTGAATCAACTGGTCGCCCAGGGCCTGCTGAAAAAGCGCGGCTACAACCTGCGCGTGGTCAACAATGGCGCCGCCGCCGTGGCCGAATACCTGCGCGCACCGAGCGCCATCCAGCTAATCCTGATGGACTGTGAAATGCCGGAAATGGATGGTTTCGAGGCGACCCGGCAGATCCGCCAACTGGAGCAGCGCCAGCACCTGCCGGCGGTGCCGATCATCGCCCTGACCGCGCATATCTTCGACGAGTATCGCCAGCAGGGTCAGGCCGCGGGCATGGACGACTTTATCGGCAAACCGCTGGACAGCCAGTTGCTGTACGACACCCTAGAACGCTTTCTCCCCGAAGTCACAGAGCCCTAGGGTTTGGAGCCTGCTACCATCGCCCGGCGCTGAGGAGGCGCCGCCCATGCTGATCCCCCAAGCCCTGCTGGAAGCCGACACCCTGACTCGCTTGATCGAGGACTTCGTCACCCGCGAAGGCACCGACAATGGCGACGAAACCCCGCTGGAGACCCGCGTACTGCGGGTACGCCGGGCGCTGGACAAAGGTGAGGCGGTGATTGCCTTCGATCCCGACAGCCAGCAATGCATGCTGCTGTTGAAGCGCGATGTGCCCAAGGAATGGTTCAACCAGCTGCACGACGAGTGAACGGAGCTACCTGTTAACCGCGCAAGCCGCTCTCGCGCTCCCACACACAGCGCACCCGCAGGTCATCTTCCGCAGGGCTGTGGAAACCACGCTCGGACTCCCAGCGAAAGGTGTGGCAACCCTTCAGTTCGGTATCCAGATGGACCACCGCGCTGGCCCAGTACAGGCGCTTGAGCAAGGTCTCGAACTGCTCGACCCACAGCGGCCATTCATATTCCAGGGCCCGGTAGCTGGCACCGAAGTGAATCACCTGGGTCTGGTACAGGCCCTCGCCCGCCGTCTCGCAGCAGCTGAACATCTCCCGCCCGAGAAACGGCCAGGCCTCGCCACTGGGCAAGCTGGCCAGCACCTGGCGGTTGGTGTCACGCCGCAGGCGCCGCTCATCCGCCCGGTCAGACGGCCAGTCGCGGATGCAGCCATAGACGATGGATTCGGACTCCACGCGGGTACTCCAGAGAAGGCAGGCGGGCCGGCGCCGTGCTGCCTACGGGCAGACGGTGCAACGGCAGGCAGCCTTCTATCACAGGCCGCGCTCGCCGGCCATCTCTGCGTACCGTCGCGGTGACCGGTCGCACAACGCGCGGGCAGCGGAGTGCTTCAGACTGGCGTGGTTTTGCTGCGCATCTTGCCGGCCATGCTGGCCATTTCGCTGTACAGCAGCTGCGGGTTCTTCTGCTTCAACGCCCAGGCCATGCGGCCCTGCTCGTGGGGCAGAATCATAAATTCGCCTTGTTCGATGGCCGTGTAGATGTACTCGGCAATCTCCCTGGCGCTGATTGGCGAGCTTTCCAGCAGCTTGCCCACCGCCTGCTTCATCGCCGGCGTCGGGCCGCGGAAGGAGTCCAGCAGGTTGGTCTGGAAGAACGACGGACAGACCACGTGCACACCCACCTGCTGGGCCTGCAATTCGATCAGCAGGCTTTCCGAGAGTGCCACCACGCCGGCCTTGGCGACGTTGTAGTTGCTCATGGCCGGGCCTTGCATCAGCGCTGCCATGGAGGCGATGTTGACGATCTTGCCCTGGCTGCGCAGCAGCAGCGGCAGGAAGGCCTTGCAGCCCTTTACCACGCCCATCAGGTTGATCGCGATCTGCCAGTCCCAGTCTTCCAGCGACAGTTCTTCGAAGAAGCCACCCGAAGCCACACCGGCGTTGTTGACGATCACATCGATGCCGCCAAGCTTCTCTTCGCAGGCCTGGGCCAGGGCAGTCAGCTGACTGTAGTCGCGCACATCACAGCGCTGAGTGAAACCGTCGCCGCCGGCCTCGCGCACCAGTTTCAGGGTTTCTGCCAGGCCCGCATCGTTGACATCCGAGAGTGCCAGCTGCCAGCCCTCACGGGCCCAGCGCAGCGCTATCTCACGGCCCAGACCAGAACCTGCACCGGTAATCATCATGCGCTTTTGCATCGTCAGAGCCTTCTTGTGCGGGGAATAGGCCTGCAGTGTAACCAAGGCCGCGCGGCCACCAACGCGCTATAAAGCGCCTGAATACCCCGCCCCACGGGCATCCGATTACTCCGTGGCCAGCCCCGCAGCTGGCAGCTCACGCTGGGTGAACACGGCAAAGTCACTGGCCATCAGAGGCCGGGCAAACCAGTAGCCCTGGCCCTGATCACAGCCCAGCTGCGCCAGCAGCCGGCGGGTCGAGTCATCCTCGATGCCTTCGGCGATGGTCAGCAGGTGCAGGCTTTTCGCCATCTGGATAATCGCCGTGACGATGGCGCGGTCTTCCGGACTGTCCTGCAGTTTGCGCACGAACGACTGGTCGATTTTCAACTTATCCACGCGAAAACGCTGCAGATAGGACAGGTTGGAGTAGCCGGTGCCGAAATCATCGATCGACAACTTCACCCCCAGCGCCTTGAGGTCATACAAGGTGTCGATAAAGCGCTCGGAATCCTGCAGCAGCAGTGATTCGGTCAACTCCAGCTCCAGGCACTCCGCCGGCAGGCCATAGCGCTGCAGGGCGGCGGCCACCAGAGCTTCCAGATTGCCGCGACGAAACTGCACCGAGGACAGGTTGACCGACACCACGAAGGCCGGCAAACCGGCGGCGCGCCAGACCATCATCTGCCGGCACGCCTCGTTCAGCACCCACTCGCCGATCTCGACGATCAGCCCGGAGCTCTCGGCCACCGGGATGAACGTGTCCGGCCCGACCATGCCGCGCTGCGGATGCTGCCAGCGGATCAGCGCCTCGGCCGCGAGCAAGCGACCGCTGTGGATATCGACAATGGGCTGGTAGTGCAGCACAAACTGCTGTTGGCTCAAGGCCTCACGCAGGCCCAAATCGAGGTTCAGGCGTTCGAGAATGTCGGCATTCATGCGCGCATCGAAAAAGCGAAAGGCGTTACGCCCTTCGGCCTTGGCCTGGTACATGGCCAGGTCGGCATGTTTGAGCAAGGCGGCAAAATCATCGCCATCTTCCGGGTAAAGCGCGACGCCGATGGAGACCGAGGTAACGATCTGCATGCCCTTGAGGCTGAATGGCTGAGTCATGGTGTTCAGCACATGGTTGGCCGCTGCGGAAATGGCGTCCAGATCCGCCACATCGGTGAGCACGATCAGAAACTCATCGCCGCCCTGGCGGCTGACCGTGTCCATCTCACGCACGGCGCCCTGCAAGCGCCCGGCGACTTCCTTGAGCAGCTCGTCGCCCGCGTCATGGCCAAGGGAATCGTTGATGTTCTTGAAGTTATCCAGATCGAGATACAGCAGCGCCGCACGCCGCCCGTAGCGCCGCGCCTGACCGATGGCCTGTTCCATGCGGTCACTGACCAGCAGCCGATTGGGCAGGTTGGTCAGCGCATCGTGCTGGGCCAAATGGGTGAAGCTGGCCTCCGAGGCCTTGACCCGCTGAATTTCCCGCTGCAGGCGCTGCATGGTCTGGCGCAGGTCATTGGCCAGAATCCATACGGCGCAGGCACACACCAGCAAAATGCAGCTGACATTGACCATCCGCCCGAGCCCCATGGGGTGTGGCACAAAATGCTGCCAGCCGAACAACGCGGCACAGGTGATGAGCGCAACAGAGGCCAACATAAACAGCAACAAGGCCACAAACAGCCTCAAGCGCGAGACCATGCCGGCGACGATCAGGATCACCGGATACCCCAGCAAGGCACCGCTATACAGGCCCTGGCTGATCCACAGTGACACGCTGACGACCGCCGTCATGGTCCCCAGCACCAGCACGATGGCCGTATCGGTGGCACCGCGCAGGTTCAGCCGGGCGCCGGCCATAACCGCCAGCATGGCCAGGATCACCAGCAAGGAATTCGTCCAGCTGTTGGCCAGCACCGTCTGCACACCGATGATGACCAGCACCACGCTGAGCACGGAGGAAATCTGGTTCAACCGCCGCGCTTGCGCGTCTCGATCCACCGGTTCCAGCAATTGGGTTTGTTGCTCCTGCAGCGTACTCATGGCAATTCCATTTAGTCCAAACGGTCAACAAACCTGCGCCAAAACGCGACGCTAGCCAAACCACCGGCCATCGGCAAGCCTTTGTTGGTCGGCGCGTAATGAGGTGACTCAACAAGGGTAGCTGAGGCCAGATCGAGTAGGAGGCGGATTTACATCCGCCGTCCTCTCACACCACCGTACGTACGGTTCCGTATACGGCGGTT
>JAIERF010000326.1 GCA_019747075.1 Pseudomonadaceae bacterium | reverse complement strand
AACGCCAGCGACCGCAGCCTGGTGCTGATGGACGAAGTGGGCCGCGGCACCAGCACCTTTGACGGCCTGTCGCTGGCCTGGTCGGCGGCCGAATGCCTGGCCGGCCTGCGCGCCTACACGCTGTTCGCCACCCACTACTTCGAACTGACGGTACTGCCGGAAAGCGAGCCGCTGGTGGCCAACGTGCACCTCAATGCCACCGAACATAACGAACGCATCGTGTTCCTTCACCACGTGCTGCCTGGGCCCGCCAGCCAGAGCTATGGCCTGGCCGTGGCACAACTGGCCGGCGTACCAACGCCGGTGATTGCGCGGGCGCGCGAGCATCTGGCACGCCTGGAAACCACCAGCCTGCCCCATGAAATCCCCCGCAGCGAGCCCGGCAAACCCGCCGCGCCGCTGCAAAATGACCTGTTCGCCACGCTGCCACATCCTATCCTGGAGGAATTGGCCAAGATCAATCCGGATGATATGACCCCGCGTCGCGCGTTGGAGCTGCCATATAGCTGGAAGACACGGGTCTAACGCTAGCGCCAGCAAGCTGTTAGAATCGCGCGCACTTTTAAGATGCCCCGGCCTATTAGCCTGGAGCCGCGGGCCATCAACTTGCCGAGCCAGAGAGTTCCAACCCTGTTGGGCTCCACGGCCGTCGCCTGAGGAGAAACCTAGAAATGACCTTCGTCGTCGTCGACAACTGCATCAAGTGTAAATACACCGACTGTGTGGAAGTCTGTCCGGTGGACTGCTTCTACGAAGGTCCGAACTTCCTGGTCATTCACCCGGACGAGTGCATCGACTGCGCCCTGTGCGAACCAGAATGCCCGGCGCAAGCGATCTTCTCTGAAGACGAGGTGCCGGAAGACCAGCAAGAGTTTATTGAACTGAACCGTGATCTGGCCGAAGTCTGGCCGAACATCACCGAGAAGAAAGAATCCCTGCCGGATGCAGAAGAATGGGATGGCGTAAAAGACAAGCTGCAGCACCTGGAGCGTTAATCGCCCCTGTGTAACTGCCAAAAGGCCCGCCATGTGCGGGCCTTTTGCTTTCTTGCAGGCAAAAAAAGGGGCGGGGATTACCCGCCCACTTTTTTGTCCCTAGTCCCTTTGTTTCCCACTTCATCATCCTGATGAACCGCATCCCGCGATGTCCTGGCCGTCATCCTTGTCAGCCTGTGCCTGTCCGTCGGCACAGGTGAGATATTAGCCACTTACGGGATAGCAACAAGCCCTTGCAGGAACTGCCGAACGGCCAGCCACAAATTAATTTATCGTTGCATTTCAATAAGTTAAGCATTAAAAACGGCATACACCAAGCCACCATAACGGCGATCACCTACGCACTTTGTAAGCCATGGCTTACAAGCTGGCTCGCCAAATCGTCGGTATCGCCTGATTTTCAGCAATCTACTCTGCACCAACAAAAATGCCCGTATCCAGAGATACGGGCATTTTTGTTATCGATCTGTTGGCTTCGCTCAAAAGCCAGACAGGATCGACGCAGTGCTTACTGGAACAGCGACTCGCCAGACAGGCCGTTCTTCTCCATGATCTCGCGCAGACGCTTGAGCGCTTCAACCTGGATCTGCCGAACCCGCTCACGGGTCAAGCCAATTTCCCGACCGACTTCTTCCAAGGTGCTGCTTTCATGGCCGCGCAGGCCGAAACGGCGGATAACCACTTCGCGCTGTTTCTCGGTCAGTTCGGTCAACCACTGGTCAATGCTTTGCGACAAGTCATCGTCTTGCAGCAGCTCGCAGGGATCGGTTGGTCGGTCATCCGACAAGGTATCCAGCAGGGTCTTGTCCGAATCCGGGCCGAGCGACACATCCACCGACGACACTCGCTCATTCAAACCGAGCATACGTTTTACCTCGCCCACCGGCTTTTCCAGCAGGTTGGCGATTTCTTCGGCAGAGGGTTCGTGATCGAGTTTTTGCGTCAGTTCACGGGCTGCACGCAGGTAGACGTTGAGCTCTTTGACCACATGAATCGGCAACCGGATGGTGCGCGTCTGATTCATGATGGCCCGCTCGATGGTCTGCCGAATCCACCAGGTGGCATAGGTCGAGAAGCGGAAGCCGCGTTCGGGATCGAATTTCTCCACCGCCCGGATCAGGCCGAGGTTGCCCTCTTCTATCAGGTCCAGCAGGGAAAGCCCACGATTGACGTAGCGACGGGCGATTTTCACCACCAGGCGCAGGTTGCTCTCGATCATCCGTTTGCGCCCAGCAGGATCGCCCTTCTGCGCCAGACGGGCGAAGTGCACTTCTTCTTGCGGGGTTAATAGCGGAGAGAAACCGATTTCGTTGAGATAGAGCTGAGTCGCGTCTAGCGCTCGGGTGTAATCGATGTACTTGTGTTGTTTCAGTGAGGTGGCGCTTTTGGATTTGGCCTTACTGACAGGAGCATCAGACTCCTCGTTAGACTCATCATCATCCAAAACGATGCCGGTCTCCAGCAGGAGAACATCATCGTCTACGTCAAACTCCGGCGCTTCTTTTTTGAGTGCCATTCTTATTGTCCTTTACTGAGTTCGACAACAAGCTCTGGCACCACCTATCTTCTGCTCAGCACCCGTGCGGGCGACCGAAGAAGAACGTCCTTGGCAATACCGAAGCTCATCCGCCTACGCGCAAGAACAGGGTGGCGACAACTCAACGCCGGGGCAGGTATTGCAGAGGATCAACAGGTTTACCCTGGCGGCGAATCTCAAAATGGAGCTTCACCCTATCGGTTCCTGTGGAACCCATCTCGGCAATCGACTGTCCGACTTTGACCTGCTGCCCCTCCCGCACCAGGAGCCTGCGGTTATGACCGTAGGCGCTTACGTAGGTATCGCTGTGCTTGATGATCACCAGCTCGCCGTAGCCCCTTAAACCACTTCCGGCGTACACCACAGAACCATCAGACGCAGCCAAAACAGGCTCGCCCAATTCTCCGGCGATATCAATTCCTTTATTCAAACTGCCGTTTGAGGAAAATCGCCCGATCACAGCCCCTCTGGAAGGCCAGCCCCAGCCCGCCGCAGAGCGCGGCGTGGAGATGATCGGCGTAACGGCTGGAGCCGGTTTTACCGGCGCCTGGCTCTGTACCGGCTTGGCTTGCACGGGTGCAGTTGCGCTAACAACAGGAGCTGGCCGCGCAACGGGTACGGGGCCGCGGGCCTGGGCAACCGCGGGCGAACCGCCAAAGCGGATGATCTGCCCACTGCGAATCAGATAAGGCGCAGGAATACCGTTGCGGGCGGCCAGGGTTTTCCAGTCCCAGCCGAAGCGAAAGGCGATCGAATAGAGCGTGTCGCCACGCTGCACCACATACTGGCCACTGCTGGCAGGCTGGCGCTGGTTTTGCTTCGCCGGCCTGTTGTCGTCACGCTCGACCACCTGCACGCCGCCCTTTGGCGAACTGCTGCAACCGGCCAGTAATGCACCGGCGAAGAGCACGCCCAACAGTGAACGGCCGGCAACACCGGCACGGGCAATAGACCGGGAGCTGTTCACGCGCATCAGGCCAGAGGTCCATTGAGCAAGGGGACGAAGCGCACGTCATCCAGTACGTGACGGGTAAAACCCTGCTCATCGCGCACGATCAGCAACAGCTGCTGCTCGGCGCCCGCACCCACCGGGATTACCAGGCGGCCACCCGGCGCCAGTTGGTCGAGCAGGGCCTGGGGCACCTCGGCGGCGGCGGCCGTGACGATGATGCCGTTGTACGGCCCGAGGGCATTCCAACCCTCCCAGCCATCGCCCCAGCGAAACACCACATTACGCAGGTTGAGCTCCTGCAGGCGCTCCTTGGCGCGCTCCTGCAAGGCCTGAATGCGCTCAACCGAGAACACCCGCTCGACCAACTGGGCCAGCACCGAGGTCTGGTAACCCGAGCCGGTGCCAATTTCCAGCACCTTGTCCAATGGCCCGGCAGCCAGCAGCAACTCGGTCATGCGGCCGACCATATAGGGCTGGGAGATGGTCTGGTTGTGGCCAATCGGCAGGGCGGTGTCTTCGTAGGCGCGATGGGCCAGGGCTTCATCGACAAACAGGTGACGCGGCGTGCGGCGAATCACTTCCAGCACGCTCGGATTGGACAGGCCCTCCTCGTACAGACGCTCGATCAGCCGCTCGCGGGTGCGCTGCGAGGTCATGCCAATGCCATGGCGCTGCAATTGTTCTTGAGTGCGCATCAGAGCAGCCCCTCCAGCCAACCTTCCAGCCCGGCGAAGGCCTCGGGAAAGGTGCGATCCAGCTGCAGCGGGGTGATCGACACATAGCCCTGCATCACCGCATGAAAATCGGTCCCCGGACCGCCGTCTTCGGCATCGCCAGCAACGGAGATCCAGTAGCCTTCCTTGCCACGCGGATTGACCACCTTGACCGGTGCCGCAGCACGGGCGCGATGACCAAGGCGAGTCAGCTGCACGCCGCGGATATGATCCAGCGGCAGATTGGGCACATTGACGTTAAGCACGGTGCGCGGCGGTAGATTGAGCTGGCCGTGGGCTTCAAGCAACTTGCGGGCGAAATAGGCGGCAGTTGGCAGGTTATCCGGCTGGCGCGACAACAGCGAAAAGGCAAACGCCGGGCGCTGCAGAAAGCGGCCTTCCAGGGCAGCGGCGACGGTGCCCGAATAAAGCACGTCATCCCCCAGGTTGGCGCCCAGGTTGATCCCCGACACAACCATTTCCGGTACTGGGTCGAGCAAGCCATTGAGGCCCAGGTGCACGCAATCGGTGGGAGTGCCATTGAGGCTGATAAAGCCATTGCTCAACCACTGCGGATGCAGCGGCCGGTCCAGGGTCAGCGAGCTGCTGGCGCCGCTTTTATCCTGATCGGGGGCGATCACTACGCACTCGGCATAATCCGCCAGCGCTGCATGCAGCGCTGCCAGGCCGGGTGCCGCCACCCCGTCATCATTGGAGATCAGAATACGCATGAAGTGTCCGTCTGCCCTGCAGGCAACAGATCGACCAGTTCGCGCACCACAACGGTGGCGAAACATCCGGCCGGCAGGACGAATTCTAATTGCAGAATGTCAGGCTCCGGATAATGCCACGTCAAACCGCCGATGGGCAGACGCAGAATGCGCCGTTCGTGCGTCATGCCCGCATCGACCAGCCAGTCACACAACACCGCCTCTTCACTGCCGACGCGTTGCTCCAGCAACTGCGCTGCACCGCTGGCCGGCGATGGGCCGGTGCCCCACAGCGGGCCAGTCGGATGCAGGTCAAGAATCCCCAGCCGCGGGTCGCTGCATTCAGCCTCGCCCGCGGGAAAAAAACTGCGACTGTCGGTAAACGCCAGCAGGTCGCCGACCTGGGCGCGCTGCCAGCTACCATCGGCAACGCGCGCCGCCAGCACCCGGTTGAACACATAACTGCGCGCCGCCGAGAGCACCCGCGAACGGATATTGCGCTGCTCCGGCAACACCTTGGCGATGGCAAAATTGCGTGCCTGACCAACGTTACCGCCCTCATGGCCGAAGCGCTGAGTACCGAAATAATTCGGCACGCCCTGGGCGGCGATCTGCTGCAAACGCCCATCCAGAGCGGCGTGATCGGCGTCCAACTGGGTCAGGCGCAAGGTAAAACCATTGGCCGCGTGGGCGCCGCGCTGCAATTTACGCTTGTGTCGCACGCGTTTGAGGATGCTCAGGGTCGGGCCTTCGGCCGCCGACAAGTCCGGATCGGCCTTGCCCGGCAACTGAATGCTGAACCACTGCCGGGTCAGGGCCTGACGGTCCTTCAGGCCGGCATAACTGACCGTGCGCACCGGCACACCGGCGGCGCGGGCCAGGCGTTTGGCGGCCTCCTCGGTGTTCAGCTCTCGCTTTTCGACCCACAACCACAGGTGCTCACCAGCGCCCTCCAGGGGGATATCCAGCACTTCGTCGACCTGGAAGTCTTCGGCAACCGCCTTCAACACCGCACGACCAAGGGGCGGACCGTAGGCACAAGGACCAAGCAATTCGAGTTCGTTCATGCACTCACCAGCAAGGCCACAGCGTGCACGGCGATGCCCTCTTCACGTCCGGTGAAGCCGAGCTTTTCCGTGGTAGTGGCTTTAACGTTGACCTGATCCAGCCCTACTTCGAGGTCTTCGGCGATAAGGCTGCGCATGGCGTCGATATGAGGTGCCATCTTTGGCGCCTGGGCGACGATGGTGGCGTCGACATTGCCCACCTGCCAGCCCTTGGCCTTGACCAGCCCCAGCACGTGACGCAGCAACACGCGGCTGTCGGCACCCTTGAACTGCGGGTCGGTGTCCGGGAAGTGCTTGCCGATATCGCCCAGGGCCGCGGCACCCAGCAGCGCATCGCTCAGGGCATGCAGCAACACGTCGCCATCGGAGTGGGCCAGCAAGCCGAATTTGTGCGCAATCTGCACGCCACCGAGGGTGACAAACTCGCCGTCGCAGAAGCGGTGCACATCGTAGCCATGGCCAATACGCATAAAAACCATCCTGAAAAAATCCGGATGGGATTCTACCTGCTTTGGCGGCTGTTAGCCGTTTAGTGCCGCGGCGTGATGACGCAAATGATCATCGATGAAGCTGGCGATAAAGTAATAGCTGTGGTCGTAGCCTGGCTGCAGGCGCAACCACAGCGGATGCTCCTGGGCTTTCGCCTGGGCCTGCAGCAGCTGCGGCTTGAGCTGACTATCGAGGAAATCGTCGCGATCACCCTGATCAATCAGGATTGGCAGTTTCTCCGTAGCCTCAGCCAGCAGCGCGCAGGCATCCCATTCGCGCCAGCGCGCACGGTCGTCACCCAGATAACGACTGAAGGCCTTCTCGCCCCACGGGCAGTTGCTCGGGTTGCTGATCGGCGCAAAGGCCGACACCGACTGATAGCGCCCTGGATTGCGCAAGGCACAGACCAGCGCGCCGTGGCCGCCCATGGAATGGCCGCTGATGCCGCGCCGTTGCGACACAGGGAAGTGCGCCTCGACCAACGCCGGCAGCTCGTGCACCACGTAGTCGTGCATCTGGTAATGGCGCGCCCAGGGTTGCTGGGTGGCATTCAGGTAAAAGCCGGCACCAAGGCCGAAGTCCCACGCCCCCTCGGCATCATCCGGCACCTCGGGACCGCGCGGACTGGTGTCCGGCGCGACAATGACCAACCCCAGCTCGGCCGCCATGCGCTGGGCGCCGGCCTTCTGCATAAAGTTCTCATCGGTGCAGGTCAGCCCCGACAACCAGTACAGTACCGGTAGGCTCGCACCTTGTTCGGCCTGAGGTGGCAGGTAGACGCTGAACTGCATGTCGCAACCCAGCACACTGGAAGCGTGCCGGTAGCGCTTGTGCCAACCGCCGAAGCTTTTCTGGCAGGAGAGGTTTTCCAGGGCCATGAGCGTCACCTTAGAAGTGGATCACGGTGCGGATGCTTTTACCTTCATGCATCAGGTCGAAGGCAGTGTTGATCTCGTCCAGCGGCAGGTTGTGGGTAATAAAGGTATCCAGCGGAATCTCGCCGCTCTGCGCTTTGGCCACATAGCTTGGCAATTCGGTACGTCCACGCACGCCGCCGAAAGCCGAACCGCGCCAGACGCGGCCGGTGACCAACTGGAACGGCCGGGTGCTGATTTCCTGGCCGGCGCCGGCCACGCCGATGATGACTGACTCGCCCCAGCCCTTGTGGGCGCACTCCAGCGCGGCGCGCATCAGCTGCACATTGCCGACACATTCAAAGCTGTAGTCCACGCCGCCATCGGTCAACTCGACGATGACCTCCTGGATCGGCTTGTCGTAGTCCTTGGGGTTGATGCAATCGGTGGCGCCCAACTGCTTGGCAATTTCGAACTTGGCTGGGTTGATGTCGATGGCGATGATGCGGCTGGCCTTGGCCATGCTCGCACCGATGATGGCCGCCAGGCCGATGCCGCCCAGACCAAAGATCGCCACGGTGGCGCCCTCTTCCACCTTGGCGGTGTTCAACACCGCGCCGATGCCGGTGGTGACGCCACAACCGAGCAGGCAGACCTTCTCCAGCGGCGCCTCCTTAGGGATTTTCGCCAGGGAGATTTCCGGCAAGACGGTGTACTCGGAGAACGTCGAGCAGCCCATGTAGTGATAAATCGGCTGGCCCTGATAGGAGAAACGGCTGGTGCCGTCGGGCATCACGCCACGGCCCTGGGTGCTGCGAATCGCCTGGCAAAGGTTGGTCTTGCCGGATTTGCAGAACTTGCACTCGCGGCATTCGGCTGTGTACAGCGGGATCACGTGATCTCCCACCGCCAGCGAGGTCACGCCCTCGCCCACCGCCTCAACGATACCGCCGCCTTCATGGCCGAGAATGCACGGGAAGATGCCTTCCGAGTCTTCACCGGACAAGGTGTAGGCGTCGGTATGGCACACGCCGGTGGCGACGATACGCACCAGCACTTCACCCGCCTTGGGCGGTGCCACGTCGACCTCGACGATTTGCAGCGGTTGGTTGGCAGCAAAAGCAACGGCGGCACGGGACTTGATCATGGGGCTCTCCAGCGGAGTGAACGATGGCGCAGAGTGTAGATCAGCGCGCATTAGGGAATAATCAGCCGATTAGCAAAACATTATTGCCATACAGGGATAATCAATGAGCAACTGGGAAGGCCTGGACGAGTTTGTCGCCGTCGCCGAATGCGGCCAGTTCACGGCCGCCGCCGAGCGCCTGGGGCTGTCGTCATCGCAGATCAGTCGCCAGGTCGCACGCCTGGAAGAGCGCCTGCAAACCCGCCTGTTCTATCGCAGCACCCGCAAGGTCAGCCTGACCGAAGCCGGGCAAACCTTTTTGCAGCATTGCCAACGTCTGCAGGACGGTCGCGAAGAAGCCCTGCGCGCCATCGGCGACCTGGCCGGTGAGCCCAAAGGCCTGCTGCGCATGACCTGTGCGGTGGCCTACGGTGAGCGGTTTATCGTGCCGTTGGTCAACGACTTTATGGCCCAGCACCCACAACTGCGCCTGGAGATCGAACTGACCAATCGCCCCCTCGACCTGCTGCAGGAGGGCCTGGACCTGGCCATCCGCCTCGGTCGCTTGCAGGACTCACGCCTGGTGGCCACCCGCCTGGCGCCACGGATCATGTACCTGTGTGCCGCGCCCGCTTATCTGCAGCGTTACGGCCGGCCCCACAGCCTGTCGGAATTGCCGCAACACAACTGCCTGATTGGCAGCAGCGATCAGTGGCTGTTTCAGCAGGACGGTCGTGAACAGGCGCTGCGGGTGCAAGGCAACTGGCGCTGCAACAGCGGCGAGGCGGTGTTGGATGCAGCACTGCGCGGCTTCGGCCTGTGTCAGTTGCCGGATTACTACGTGCAAGCGCACCTGCGCAGCGGCGCCCTGGTGGCACTGCTGGAGGCGCAACAGCCACCCAACACCGCCGTCTGGGCGCTGTATCCGCAGCAGCGGCATTTGTCGCCGAAGGTGCGACAACTGGTGGAACACCTGAAAAGCGGCCTGCGCGAACGACTGGCCGCGTGCATGGCCTGAGCCGTCAGCTAGGCCAACACCTCAGCGCTGCAGGGCGGGGCTCAGGCGCAGCATGTCCAACGCCGCATCCACCAGCGCCTCCGCCTCTTCAGCCAGGGCAAAGCTGTCCGGCACCAGCAACCACTGGGCGACGATGCCATCGATATAGCCGTGCAGGCTGATCACCGCCCGCGGGATATTCAAATTGACCGGTAACTGACCACGGTGTACGGCGTTGCCCAGAGACAGTTCGATACGGCCGTTACAGGTGAGGTAAGCGCTCTGCCGCTGTTGGCGCAGGTCGCACATGGCATCGGTGAACTCGCATTTATGGATGAGGATTTCATTGATCCGACGGATCTTGGCATCCAGCGCCAACTGCTCGAACAACTTGATCAGCAACAGGCGCAGGCAGCCCAGCGGATCGACTTCATCTTCGCTTTCACTGGCCTTGGCCAACTCGTCCAAGGGCTCATGCAGGGTATCCAGCAGCGCCTGGACGAGGTCGGCCTTGTTACTGAAATGCCAATAGATAGCGCCGCGGGTGACGCCAGCAATCGCCGCGATCTCGGCCAAGGTGGTGTGCGCCATGCCGCGCTGATGAAACGCCTGCTCGGCGGCTTCAAGAATCTGGCTACGGGTTTTCTGCGCATCTTCTTTGGTGCGACGGACCATTAACTCAACCTCGGCCGGCAACAGTCACTCTGTTGCAGCAGTTAGCCCAGATGATCAGCATCTCGGCACTTAAGTACATTCATTGCAACAGATTGTGCCGGCAAAGAGCATTTACAAACAAGCATGAACGTAAGTATATTCCTTAGCATCCTATCCTTTTAGTCATTCGCTCGACCTCTCCCCCCTTCGAGCGCGTCTCAGGTTTCTGCTTCGAGGTCTGCATGTCATACAAGCCCGCCGTTCCCGCCCTGCTCCTGGCCATCAGCCTGACCACCCTGCTCAGCGCCTGCAAAGAGGAGCCGGCCACCGCCGCAGCGCCGCCGCCCAAGGTCGGCGTAATCACCCTGCAACCCCAGGCATTTGCCCTCACCTCCGAGCTACCGGGCCGCACCAGCGCCTATCGCATCGCCGAAGTACGGCCACAGGTTAACGGCATCATTCTCAAGCGCCTGTTCACCGAGGGCCGGGAAGTAAAAGCCGGTCAACAGCTGTACCAGATCGACCCAGCACTCTATGCCGCAACCCTGAAAAGCGCCCAGGCCACCCTGCAGTCCAGCCAGTCGCTGGCCGAGCGCTATCAATTGCTGGTGGATGAACAGGCGGTCAGCCGCCAGGAGTTCGACGAAGCGCGGGCCAAGCAGATGGAAGCCGAGGCCGCGCTGCAAACGGCCACCATCAACCTGCGCTACACCAAGGTGCTGGCGCCGATCGCCGGGCGCATCGGCCGCTCGGCAGTCAGCGAGGGCGCGCTGGTCAGCAATGGCCAAAGCACTGCCATGGCGGTGATCCAGCAGCTCGACCCGATCTACGTTGACGTCACCCAGTCGTCTCTGGAAATCCTCAAGCTGCGCAACGACCTGGCCAGCGGCCGCCTGCAGAAGGCCGGCAATAACGCCGCCACGGTCAAACTGCTGCTGGAAGACGGCAGCGAGTACCCGCAGGCCGGCCAACTGGAGTTCTCCGAAGTGTCGGTCGACCCCGGCACCGGTTCCGTGACCCTGCGGGCGGTATTCCCTAACCCCAAGCACGACCTGCTGCCCGGCATGTTCGTCCACGCACAACTGCAGGCTGGGGTCAGCGCCCAGGCCATTCTGGCCCCGCAACAAGGCGTGACCCGCAACCTGAAAGGCCAGCCCACCGCTCTGGTGGTCAATCAGAACGACCAGGTGGAACTGCGCGAACTGCAAGCCGAACGCACCGCGGGCAATACCTGGCTGATCAATCACGGCCTGCAGGCCGGTGACCGGTTGATTGTCGAGGGCCTGCAATACGTCAAGCCGGGTGTCACGGTGACGGTCAGCGAGGCCGCCAATCTCGCGCCCGCCGCCGGTAAAGGGGAATAACCGATGTCGAAATTCTTTATCGACCGGCCCATTTTTGCCTGGGTGATTGCCCTGGTGATCATGCTGGTGGGCGGCTTATCGATCCTCAAACTACCGATAAACCAATACCCGAGCATCGCCCCGCCGGCGATCGCCATCGCCGTCAGCTACCCCGGCGCCTCCGCGCAAACGGTGCAGGACACCGTGGTGCAGGTGATCGAGCAGCAGCTCAACGGTATCGACAACCTGCGCTATGTCACCTCGGAAAGTAACTCCGACGGCAGCATGACCATCACCGCCACCTTCAACCAGGGCACCAGCCCCGACACTGCCCAGGTGCAGGTGCAGAACAAGCTCAACCTGGCCACCCCGCTGCTGCCGCAAGAGGTGCAACAGCAAGGCATTCGTGTAACCAAGGCGGTGAAGAACTTCCTGATGGTGATCGGTCTGGTGTCTGCCGACGGCAGCATGAGCCGCGATGACCTGGCCAACTACATCGTCTCCAACATGCAGGACCCGATTTCGCGCACCCCAGGGGTTGGCGACTTCCAGGTGTTCGGCGCCCAATACGCCATGCGCATCTGGCTCGACCCGGCCAAGCTGAACAAATTCCAGCTGACCCCGATGGATGTGCAGAGCGCCATCGCCGCGCAGAACGTGCAGGTGTCGTCCGGCCAACTCGGCGGCCTGCCCGCCGTGGCCGGCCAGCAATTGAACGCCACCATCATCGGCAAGACGCGCCTGCAAAGCGCCGAGCAATTCCAGAAGATCCTTCTCAAGGTCAACACCGACGGCTCGCAAGTGCGCCTGGCGGATGTCGCCGAGGTGGCCCTGGGCGGCGAAAACTACAGCATCAGCGCCCAGTTCAACGGTAAGCCGGCCTCCGGCCTGGCGGTCAAACTGGCCACCGGCGCCAACGCCCTGGACACCGCCAAGGCCCTGCGCCAGACCATCAGCGACCTTGAGCCGTTCTTCCCGCCCGGCGTGCAGGTGGTCTTCCCCTACGACACCACGCCCGTGGTCAGCGCCTCGATCACCGGGGTGATCCACACCCTGATCGAAGCCGTGGCGCTGGTGTTCCTGGTGATGTACCTGTTCCTGCAGAACCTGCGCGCTACCCTGATCACCACCATGACCGTGCCGGTGGTATTGCTCGGCACCTTCGGCGTGTTGGCGGCGTTTGGCTTCAGCATCAACACCCTGACCATGTTCGGCATGGTACTGGCCATCGGCCTGCTGGTGGACGACGCCATCGTGGTGGTGGAGAACGTCGAACGGGTGATGAGCGAAGAAGGCCTGTCACCCAAGGAAGCCACGAAAAAATCCATGGGCCAGATCCAGGGCGCCCTGGTCGGTATCGCCCTGGTGCTGTCGGCGGTGCTGCTGCCGATGGCGTTCTTCGGCGGCTCCACTGGGGTGATCTACAAGCAGTTCTCCATCACCATCGTCTCGGCCATGGTGCTGTCGGTGCTGGTGGCGCTGATTTTCACCCCGGCGCTGTGCGCGACCCTGCTCAAGCCGATCCACAAGGGCGAAGGCCATGCGCCCAAGCGCGGCTTCTTCGGCTGGTTCAACCGCAGCTTCGACCGCAGCGTGCAACGCTATGAACGCGGCGTGGCGAGCATGCTGCGGCACAAGGCGCCGTACCTGCTGGCGTACCTGTTGATAGTGGTCGGCATGGTGGTGCTGTTTACCCGCATTCCCACCGCCTTCCTGCCGGAAGAAGACCAGGGCGTATTGTTCGCCCAGGTGCAGACCCCAGCAGGCTCTAGCGCCGGACGCACCCAAGCGGTAGTCGACCAGATGCGCAGCTACCTGCTGGAAGACGAAGGTGACACCGTCAGCTCGGTGTTCACCGTGACTGGCTTCAACTTCGCCGGCCGCGGCCAGAGTTCGGGCATGGCCTTTATCATGCTCAAGCCCTGGGGCCAGCGCTCGGCGGAAAACAACGTGTTCAACCTGGCCCAGCGCGCGCAGATGCACTTCTTCAGCTTTCGCGACGCCATGGTATTTGCCTTCGCCCCACCGGCCGTATTGGAGCTGGGCAACGCCAGCGGCTTCGACGTGTTCCTCCAGGACCGCGCCGGCGTCGGCCATGAGCAACTGCTGGCAGCACGCAACCAGTTCCTCGGCATGGCCGCGCAAAGCAAGATCCTCGCTGGCGTACGCCCCAACGGTCTGAACGACGAGCCGCAGTATCAACTGAGCATCGATGACGAACGCGCCAGCGCCCTCGGCGTGACCATGGCCGACATCAACAACACCCTGTCGATTGCCCTGGGCGGCAGTTATGCCAACGACTTTATCGACCGTGGCCGAGTCAAGAAGGTGTATATCCAGGGCCAACCGAACTCACGCATGAGCCCGGAAGACCTGAACAAGTGGTACGTGCGCAACAGTGCCGGCGAGATGGTGCCGTTCTCGGCCTTTGCCAGCGGCAGCTGGATCTTCGGCGCGCCCAAGCTGTCACGTTTTAACGGCGTGGAGAGTATGGAAATCCTCGGCACCCCAGCGCCAGGCTACAGCTCGGGCGAGGCCATGGCCGAAGTCGAACGCCTGGCCCGGCAGTTGCCCAAAGGCATCGGCTTCGCCTGGACCGGGCTGTCCTACGAGGAGCGTCTGTCTGGCTCCCAAGCGCCGGCCCTGTATGCGCTGTCGTTGCTGATGGTGTTCCTCTGCCTGGCAGCGCTGTACGAAAGCTGGTCGATTCCGATTGCAGTGATGCTGGTGGTGCCCCTGGGGATTGTCGGCGCGCTGCTGGCCACCAGCCTGCGCGGCCTGTCCAACGACGTGTACTTCCAGGTCGGCTTGCTCACCACCATTGGCCTGGCGGCGAAGAACGCCATCCTCATCGTCGAGTTCGCCAAGGAGCTGCACAGCCAAGGACGCAGCCTGCAGGAGGCCGCCATCGAGGCCTGCCGCATGCGTCTGCGACCGATCATCATGACCTCCCTGGCGTTTATCCTCGGCGTGGTGCCCCTGGCGATTGCCACCGGCGCCGGCTCAGGCAGCCAGCACGCCATCGGCACCGGGGTGATCGGCGGCATGCTCACCGCCACCGTATTGGCGATCTTCTGGGTGCCGCTGTTCTTCGTCGTGGTGTCTGCATGGCTCAGCAAGAAACAACCCAGCAACAGCCATGAGGAGGCCAGCCAATGAATAAGTCCCTGCTATCCCTGGCGCTCGCCGCCTTCACCCTCGGTGGCTGCTCGCTGATCCCGGATTACCAGCAACCGCCTACCAGCGTTGCCGCACAGTGGCCGCAAGGCCCGGCCTACGGGCCCAACGCTGCGGCCGAGCTGGCCGCCAGCGAACAAGGCTGGCGCCAGTTTTTCCGCGACCCGGCGTTGCAACAGCTGATCCAGACCGCCCTGCAGAACAACCTCGACCTGCGTGTGGCGGCGCTGAACATCGACGCCTACCGCGCCCAATACCGCATCCAGCGCGCCGAATTGTTGCCGGCCGTGAGTGCCGACGGCAGCGGCAGTCGTCAACGTTTGCCGGGCGAGTTGTCGTCCACCGGCAACCCACAGATCAGCAGCCAATACTCCGCCACCCTGGGCGTCAGCGCGTACGAACTGGACCTGTTCGGCCGGGTTCGCAGCCTCAGCGAACAAGCCCTGGAAACCTACCTAAGCAGCGAAGAAGCACGCCGCGCCACGCAGATCAGCCTGGTGGCCGACGTGGCCAACGCCTACCTGACCTGGCAGGCCGACCTGGCCTTGCTGCGCCTGACCGAAGACACCTTCAAAGCCTTCGACAAGAGCTATCAGCTGACCTTGCGCAGCAATCAGGTGGGGGTGGCCTCAGCCCTGGAACTCAGCCAGTCGCGCACCTCGGTGGAAAGCGCGCGGGTGAAACTGGCGCAATACCAGCGCCAGGTGGCCCAAGACCGCAATGGCCTGACCCTGCTGCTGGGCAGCAGCCTGCCGGCCGACCTGCCAGCGGGCCAACCACTCGATAGCCCACTGCTCAGCCCACTGGCCGCCGGTTTGCCGTCCGAGTTACTGCAACGGCGCCCGGACATTCTTGCCGCCGAGCACGCCCTGAAAGCCGCCAACGCCAATATCGGCGCCGCCCGCGCGGCATTCTTCCCGAGCATCAGCCTGACCGCCAATGCCGGCAGCCTCAGCCCGGATTTGGCTGGGCTGTTTAATGCCGGTTCGGGTAGTTGGCTGTTTCAGCCGCAGATCAGCCTGCCGATCTTCAACGCCGGCAGCCTGCAAGCCAGCCTGGATTACAGCAAGATCCAGAAAGACATCCGCGTGGCGCAGTATCAACAGAGCATTCAGAGCGCCTTCCAGGAGGTCAGCGACGGCTTGGCCGCCCGCCAGACCTATCAGCAGCAACTGCAGGCCCAGCGTGATCTGGTCAGCGCCAACCAGGAGTACTACCGCCTGGCCGAGCGCCGCTACCTGATCGGCGTCGACAGCAGCCTGACGTTCCTGGTCGCCCAGCGCGCCCTGTTCAACGCCCAACAGTCACTGATCATCGACCGTCTGGCGCAACTGGGTAGCGAAGTGAACCTGTACAAGGCCTTGGGTGGCGGCTGGCTGGAGCAGGACGCGCCCGTCAGCCGCCCGGCGGGATAGGGTTCGTAGGATGGGTTGAGCGCAGCGATACCCATCAGGACGTTTTCACCATCGGCATGCGATGGGTATCGCAAGCTCCACCCATCCTACGCGGCAACGACCGAGCCTTTAGTGTTTATGGCTCCAGCGCAGGCGCAGCCACTCTAGATCTTCAGGGCGGGTGACCTTGAGGTTATCCGCCAGCCCCTCGATCAGGCGCGGCGCTTGCCCCGCCCATTCGATGGCCGAAGCCTCGTCGGTAATCGCCACCTCAGCCACCAGCGCCTCAGCCAGCGCTCGCTGCAACACACCGAAGCGGAACATCTGCGGTGTGTAGGCTTGCCAGATCTGGCTGCGGTCGACGGTATGCGCCACCCGCCCATCGGCGCTGGCACGTTTGAGGGTGTCGCGCACCGGCACGGCCAGCAGGCCGCCGACCGGATCAGCCGCCAGCTCAGTCAGCAAGCGATCCAGATCGAAGCGCGACAGATTGGGCCGTGCAGCATCGTGCACCAACACCCAATCGTGTTCCGTCGCACCCAGTTCAGTCAGGCGCAACAAGCCCTGCAACACCGAGTCGGCACGTTCGGCACCACCTTCGGCACGGCTGATACGCGGATCGTGGGAACAGGCCAGGGTCGGCCAGTAGGGGTCTTCGGCCGCCAAGCTGACCACCAGACCCTTGAGGCCAGGATGATCAAGAAAGCAGTCGAGGGTATGTTCGAGAAGGCAACGCCCAGCCAGGGCCAGGTATTGCTTGGGACGGTCGGCCAGCATGCGCGCGCCAACCCCGGCCGCCGGGATCACCACCCAGAAATCGGGCGTGCTCATTCGGCCAACTGATAGAGGGTTTCGCCCTCTTTGACCATGCCCAGCTCATGGCGGGCACGCTCTTCGACAGTTTCCATACCCTGCTTCAGCTCCAGCACTTCAGCTTCGAGGATACGGTTACGTTCGAGCAGGCGCTCGTTCTCGCCTTGCTGTTCGGCGATTTGCCGTTGCAGATCGGTCACTTGCGCCAGGCTTCCATCTCCCACCCACAAGCGATACTGCAGGCCAGCCAGCAGCAGGATCAGAACGACGAACAACCAGTAAGGACTGCGCATGATCGGAGAATCATCCATGATAAAAAGGCAGCTTGCGCTGCCTTTTTTACCACTTCAGGCCTTAGCCGCGAAACTCGGCGCGACCGCGGTATACCGCTTTGTCGCCCAATTGCTCTTCGATACGCAGCAGTTGGTTGTACTTGGACACACGATCAGAACGGCACAGAGAGCCGGTCTTGATCTGGCCAGCCGCAGTACCCACGGCCAGGTCGGCAATGGTGCTGTCTTCAGTTTCGCCACTGCGATGGGAGATCACTGCGGTGTAACCGGCCGCCTTGGCCATCTGAATGGCTTCTAGGGTTTCGGTCAGGGAGCCGATCTGGTTGAACTTGATCAGGATCGAGTTGCCGATTGACTCATCGATGCCGCGCTTGAGGATCTTGGTGTTGGTCACGAACAGATCATCACCCACCAGTTGGATCTTCTCGCCAATCTTGTCGGTCAGCACTTTCCAGCCGGCCCAGTCCGATTCGTCCATACCGTCTTCGATGGAGATAATCGGGTAGCGCTCGGTCAGGCCGGCCAGGTAATCGGCGAAACCTTCAGCGCTGAACACCTTGCCTTCACCGGCCAGGTCGTACTTGCCATCTTCGAAGAACTCGCTGGAGGCGCAGTCCAGGGCCAGGGTCACGTCAGTGCCCAGTTTGTAGCCAGCATTGGCTACGGCTTCAGCGATGGCCGCCAGGGCGTCTTCGTTGGAAGCCAGGTTCGGTGCAAAACCACCTTCGTCACCTACGGACGTGCTCAGGCCACGGGCCTTCAGCACAGCTTTCAGGTGATGAAAAATTTCCGTGCCCATGCGCATGGCGTCGGAGAAAGTCTTAGCGCCAACCGGCTGAACCATGAATTCTTGGATATCGACGTTGTTATCGGCGTGTTCGCCGCCGTTGATGATGTTCATCATCGGTACCGGCATCGAGTACACACCCGGCGTGCCGTTCAGGTCAGCGATGTGCGCGTACAGCGGCACGCCTTTGGCCTGGGCAGCGGCCTTGGCCGCGGCCAGGGATACGGCGAGGATGGCGTTGGCACCCAGCGACGCTTTGTTCTCGGTAGCGTCGAGGGCGATCATGGCGCGGTCCAGGCCTTGCTGGTCGACCGGGTCTTTGCCCAGCAACAGGTCACGGATCGGGCCGTTGATGTTGCCAACGGCCTTCAATACGCCCTTGCCCAAGTAACGGCTCTTGTCGCCATCACGCAGTTCCAGCGCTTCGCGCGAACCGGTGGAAGCACCGGACGGCGCACAGGCGCTGCCGATGATGCCGTTGTCGAGGATTACATCCGCTTCTACCGTAGGATTACCACGGGAGTCGAGAACCTCACGGCCTTTGATGTCGACGATTTTTGCCATTGCTCTAAGCACTCCAAAAATTGATCAAATCGCTGCGCTGACTCAGGGGCATGCGCAGCGAAGCTGAACTCGAAACGAGACTTTTAACGGGGCCGCACTTTACCGGAGAAACGCCCGATCAGGCAGTTTCAATCGGCGCAAAACTCTTCACCAGATCATCCAGCTGCTTGAGCTGGGTGAGAAACGGCTCAAGCTTATCCAACCGCAAGGCACACGGACCATCACACTTGGCGTTGTCCGGGTCTGGATGCGCCTCAAGAAACAGCCCAGCCAGGCCCTGACTCATGCCAGCCTTGGCCAGATCAGTCACCTGACCACGACGCCCGCCGGCGGAATCGGCGCGACCACCCGGCATTTGCAGGGCATGGGTCACGTCAAAAAATACCGGGTAGTTGAACTGCTTCATGATGCCGAAGCCGAGCATGTCCACCACCAGGTTGTTGTACCCGAAAGACGAGCCGCGCTCGCAGAGGATCAACTGATCGTTACCGGCCTCTTCGCACTTGGCCAGGATGTGTTTCATTTCCTGGGGCGCGAGGAACTGGGCTTTCTTGATGTTGATCACCGCGCCGGTCTTGGCCATGGCCACCACCAGGTCGGTCTGCCGCGACAAAAACGCCGGCAGCTGGATGATGTCGCACACGGCCGCCACTGGCGCCGCCTGCTCAGGCTCATGCACGTCGGTGATCACCGGCACGCCGAAGGTCTTCTTCACTTCTTCGAAGATCTTCATGCCCTCTTCCAGGCCGGGGCCGCGGAAGGAGCTGACAGAAGAGCGATTGGCCTTGTCGAAGCTGGCCTTGAACACATAAGGAATGCCGAGTTTGTCGGTCACCCGCACATATTCTTCACAGGCACGCATGGCCAGGTCGCGCGACTCCATGACGTTGATGCCACCAAACAGCACGAACGGTTTGTCGTTGGCGATCTCGATAGCGCCTACACGAATAGTCTTCTGGCTCATGCTTTGCGCGCCTTCTGGGCCAATGCTGCGTTGACGAAACCACTGAACAGCGGGTGACCGTCACGTGGACCGGAGGTGAACTCGGGGTGGAACTGGCACGCGACGAACCACGGATGATCCGGCGCCTCGACCACTTCGACCAACGCGCCGTCACCGGAGCGGCCAGTCACTTTCAAGCCGGCAGCCTGCAATTGCGGCAGCAGCTTGTTGTTCACTTCGTAGCGATGACGATGACGCTCAACGATCACGTCTTTGGCATAGCAATCATGAACCCGCGAACCGCTTTCCAGCTGGCAATCCTGGGCACCCAGGCGCATGGTGCCGCCCAGATCGGAAGCCTCGTTGCGGGTTTCCACGCCACCGTCGGCATCTTCCCACTCGGTGATCAAGCCAACGACCGGATGGCCACTGGCCTGGTCGAACTCGGTGGAGTTGGCATCGGTCCAGCCCAGCACATTGCGGGCAAACTCGATAACCGCCACTTGCATACCCAGGCAGATGCCCAGGTACGGAATCTTGTTCTCACGGGCGTATTGCACCGCGGTGATCTTGCCTTCCACGCCGCGCAGGCCAAAGCCGCCCGGTACCAGAATGGCGTCGACGCCTTCGAGCAGACCGGTGCCCTGGTTCTCGATGTCTTCGGAGTCGATATAACGCAGGTTGACCTTGGTGCGGTTCTGGATGCCGGCATGACTCATCGCTTCGATCAGCGACTTGTAGGCGTCCAGCAGCTCCATGTACTTGCCGACCATGGCGATGGTGACTTCTTTTTCCGGGTTGAGCTTGGCGTCGACGACGCGGTCCCACTCGGACAAATCAGCCGGACCACACTGCAGGCCAAAGCGCTCAACGACGAAATCGTCCAAGCCCTGGGCATGCAACACGCCTGGAATCTTGTAGATGGTGTCGACGTCTTCCAGGCCGATTACCGCACGCTCTTCAACGTTGGTGAACAGCGCGATCTTGTGCCGCGAGGACATGTCGATCGGGTGGTCGGAACGACAGATCAGCACGTCCGGCTGCAGGCCGATGGACCGCAGCTCTTTCACCGAGTGCTGGGTCGGCTTGGTTTTGGTTTCGCCAGCGGTGGCGATGTACGGCACCAACGTCAGGTGCATCAGCATGGCGCGTTTGGCGCCTACTTCGACACGCAGCTGGCGAATGGCTTCGAGGAACGGTTGCGACTCGATATCGCCGACCGTGCCGCCGATTTCGACCATGGCCACGTCAGCATCGCCGGCACCCTTGATGATGCGGCGTTTGATCTCGTCGGTGATGTGCGGAATGACCTGAATGGTCGCGCCCAGATAATCACCACGGCGCTCTTTGCGCAGCACGTGCTCGTAAACACGGCCGGTGGTGAAGTTGTTGTTCTGGGTCATGGTCGTGCGGATAAACCGCTCATAGTGGCCCAGGTCGAGGTCGGTCTCAGCGCCGTCGTGGGTGACGAACACCTCACCGTGCTGGAACGGGCTCATGGTGCCCGGATCGACGTTGATGTACGGGTCCAGCTTGAGCATGGTGACCTTGAGGCCCCGCGCTTCCAGGATAGCCGCCAATGAAGCCGAGGCGATGCCCTTCCCCAATGAAGAAACAACACCGCCCGTGACGAATATATAGCGCGTCATGAAAAACCCTAGAAGTCTGCGTTTAAGCGGTCAGTGCCGCCTGGGAAAGCGAAGCAGGCTTAAAAAAACCTGCCGGAAACAAGCAAGCCTTTGCCGATTCCAAGGGAGTCTGCAAAAGCGGTAATAAGACGGGAGAGTAGTCTACCGGAAAGGGCCTTTCAGCTCAAATCCTGGTCACTCGTCGGTGGCTGCCAGTGCAACTGCCAGTCGCCCTGGGTCGAGCCATCGAGCCCCGGCAAATTGGCCACCGCCAGCACACACTCGCCACACAGCAACAGCGGCACGCGACCACGAACAAAGGCCGGCAATCCGGACTCATTGAGCAAGCGCTTGAGGTCGCGACTGCCGCGGCCGGCAATGCTCATGCACTCGCCACCTTGGCGGTAAGCCACGCGCAACGGCCCAGCAGGCGCCGCGCCCAGCAGGCGCAGGTGGCCATTGCCGGGCAACTGCAACTCACCGCCCGTAAGCGGCAAGTCCACTGACACGGGCGCTTGCAGCCAGGCTCCAGTCAGCCACCACAACCGTCCGTCGGCTCGATGCAGCTCACCGCCCGCCAGCCGCCAAACCGGCAAGGCATCACTCGTCGCTGCCAGCAAAGACTCGAAGCCCGCCCAGTGATCGCTGTCCGGCAAGGCGGTCATTGGCGCCAGCCAATAACGCAACAGATTGCGCTGCCGTGCCACCGACAACGCCAGCAGTGGTGCCAGCGGCAACGACGGCAACCTCAACCAGGCGAAACGCGCAGGCTCACTCAGGCTTGCCAGATCCAGGCGCGCCAGGTCATCCAACAAGCCTTGCGCCTCGCGCAGATGCTCGGCGGTACGCGCCATGCTCGTTGCGGCCTGAGGCCAACGCTGCTTCAGCACAGGCAGCACCTGTTGGCGCAGGTAATTGCGCGAATACTGCACATCGCCATTGGAAGGATCTTCCACCCAATGCAATTGATGGACGGCGGCATAGGCTTCCAGCTCGGCACGGCTTGCCGTTAGCAAGGGCCGCAGCAAGTGCCCACGCCCCAGTGCTCGACTCGCCGGCATACCGGCCAAGCCACGCACGCCAGCACCGCGAAACAAACGAAACAGCAGGGTTTCCGCCTGATCATCGCGATGCTGGGCCGTCAGCAACAACTCGCCCGCCTCCAGCTCATCGGCCAATGCGGCGTAGCGCGCCTCCCGCGCCGCGCGCTCCAGACTCGCGCCAGGCGCCACCTGCACAGCCCGCACGCGCAAAGGCACGCCGAGCGCCGTACATACGTGCTGGCAGTGGGCTGGCCAAGCAGCTGCGACGGCCTGCAAACCATGCTCGACATGCACCGCCCGCACCGGCGGCAACGCCATACGCCGGGACAGCGAGACCATTAGATGCAGGAGAACGGTGGAATCCAGGCCGCCGGAAAACGCCACGCAACACCCCGGCGCGGCGCACCAGGGTGACAGAGCAGTCAGTAAGCGGGATTCCAGGGACATAAGAGAGGTGCTGCAAGCGCCGGACAAGGCGCCAGCTTAAAGGAAACTGGCGCTCAGTGATTGTCCGTCGCGGACTCAGGCGATGCCGTAACTCATCAGGCGCTCATAGCGACGCGCCAGCAACGCATCGGTGTCGAGCTTCCGCAAGTTCAGCAACTGCGCGGCCAATTCCTTGCGAATCGATTCAGCTGCTACTTCCGGCGCACGGTGCGCGCCGCCCAAAGGTTCGCCGATGACCTTGTCGACAATCCCCAGGCCTTTCAGGCGCTCAGCGGTAATACCCATGGCTTCCGCTGCGTCCGGGGCTTTCTCGGCGGTTTTCCACAGAATCGAGGCGCAACCTTCCGGCGAGATCACCGCATAGGTGGAGTACTGCAGCATGTTCAGCTGATCGCACACACCAATCGCCAGCGCGCCGCCGGAACCGCCCTCGCCGATCACCGTGGCGATGATTGGCGTCTTCAGACGCGCCATCACCCGCAGGTTCCAGGCAATCGCCTCGCTCTGCCCACGCTCTTCAGCGTCGATACCCGGGTAGGCGCCCGGCGTGTCGATAAAGGTCAGGATCGGCAACTTGAAGCGCTCAGCCATTTCCATCAAGCGACAGGCTTTGCGGTAGCCCTCAGGACGCGGCATGCCGAAGTTGCGACGAACCTTCTCGCGCACTTCACGGCCTTTCTGATGACCGATGACCATCACCGGCTCATCGTTCAGACGGGCAATGCCACCGACAATCGCCGGATCATCGGAGAAATGACGATCGCCGTGCAGTTCGTCGAACTCGGTGAAGATGTGCTGGATGTAATCCAGGGTGTAAGGCCGCTGCGGATGGCGCGCCAGACGGGCGATCTGCCAGCTGCTGAGGTTGCTGAAAATGCTCTCGGTCAGCGTCGTGCTTTTGTCTTGCAGACGGGCAATTTCGTCGCCGATGTTCAGCGCATTGTCGTGACCGACCAGGCGCAGCTCTTCGATCTTGGCTTGCAGGTCGGCGATTGGCTGTTCGAAATCGAGAAAATTCGGGTTCATAAATGTCCATCTTGCGTCGACGGCCAGGCGGCCGGGGAGCTGTATCTGCTAGCCCCTTACCTTAAAGGATCGGAAGCCAGCAGGTCGATAATAAAGCGCACAGCGCGAACCGATAAAACAGGCGCCCGGCAGCCCAGTGGCGCCTCGGCATCAGCGGTAGTTGAGAAAGACGTTGTCGCGCCCGAACTGGTCACGCAATGCCTGAATCAAGCCGTCCGCCGGGTCGATGCGCCAGGCATCGCCAAACTGCAAAACGGCCTTGGCCTCACTGCCGGTGTAATCCAGGGTCACCGGACACTCGCCACGATGGCGCTTACATAACTCGGCCAACCAGGACAACCGATCGCCCTTGAGCATCTCACTGGCCACCTTGATACGCAGGCTCTCGGCCAGGCCGGTACGTGCCTCCTGCAGGCTCATCACCCGCTTGGCGCGCAGGCGCAGGCCACCGGAGAAATCGTCGTTACTCACCTCGCCTTCGACCACCACCATGGCGTCGGTCTGCAACAGGGCCTGGGCGGCATTGAAGGCCTCGGCAAACAACGAGGCCTCAATGCGCCCGGAGCGGTCATCGAGGGTGATAAAGCCCATCTTGTCGCCCTTCTTGTTCTTCATCACCCGCAAGTTGACGATCAGGCCGGCAACGGTCTGGTCGCCCCGAGCCGGCTTCAGGTCAATGATGCGCTGACGGGCGAAGCGGCGAATCTCACCCTCGTATTCGTCGATCGGGTGACCGGTCAGGTACAGCCCCAGGGTCTCCTTCTCGCCGCGCAAGCGCTCCTTCAGCGACAGTTCCTTGGCCTGCTTGTGGTTGGCATAGACATCAGCGTCGGCATCGGCAAACACCCCACCAAACAGGTCCATATGGCCGCTGGCGTGGCTGCGACTGGTCTGTTCGGCGGCCTGAATCGCCTCATCCATGGCCGCCAGCAGCACGGCGCGGTTACGGTCGATATTGGCCTGATAGGCCTTGATCTCGTCATGGAAATACGGCCCCAGGCGATCCAGGGCACCGCTGCGAATCAGCGCATCGGTGGTGCGCTTGTTGATGCGCTTGAGGTCGACCCGTGCGCAGAAATCGAACAAGTCTTTGAACGGCCCGTCCTGGCGCGACTCGACAATGGCCTCCACCGGCCCCTCGCCCACGCCCTTGATCGCGCCCAGGCCGTAAACAATCCGCCCGTCGTCATTCACGGTGAACTTGAACTCGGAGTTGTTCACATCCGGCGCGTCGAGGCGCAGCTTCATGCTGCGGCACTCTTCGATCAGGGTCACGACCTTGTCGGTGTTGTGCATATCCGCCGACAGTACCGCAGCCATGAACGGCGACGGATAGTGGGCTTTCAGCCAAGCCGTCTGATAAGACACCAAACCATAGGCGGCGGAGTGGGATTTGTTGAAGCCATAACCGGCGAATTTTTCCACCAGATCGAAGATGTTGCCCGCCAGATCCGCATCGATGTTATTGCTGGCGCAACCCTCAATAAAGCCGCCGCGCTGCTTGGCCATCTCTTCAGGCTTTTTCTTACCCATGGCGCGGCGCAGCATGTCTGCCTCGCCGAGGGTGTAACCGGCCATGACCTGGGCAATCTGCATCACCTGCTCCTGATACAGGATGATGCCGTAAGTCGGCAGCAGTACCGGCTTGAGGCCGTCGTACTGATAGTCCGGGTGCGGGTACGCCAGCTCGGCACGGCCGTGCTTACGGTTGATAAAGTCGTCCACCATGCCCGATTGCAGCGGGCCCGGACGGAACAGTGCCACCAGAGCGATCAGGTCTTCCAGGCAGTCGGGCTTGAGCTTCTTGATCAGCTCCTTCATGCCCCGTGATTCGAGCTGGAATACCGCGGTGGTTTCGGCTTTTTGCAGCAACTGGTAAGTCGGCTTGTCATCCAGCGGGATGAAATCGATATTCAGCGGCGGTTCATCGACCTTGGCGCGGTCGCGGTTGATGGTCTTCAGCGCCCAATCAATGATGGTCAGGGTGCGCAGGCCGAGGAAGTCGAACTTCACCAGACCGGCAGCCTCCACGTCATCCTTGTCGAACTGGGTTACCAGACCACCACCCTCGTCATCGCAATAGATGGCCGAAAAGTCGGTGAGTTTGGTCGGTGCGATCACCACACCACCGGCGTGCTTACCGACGTTACGGGTAACGCCTTCGAGCTTGCGAGCCATCTCCCAGATCTCGGCGGCTTCCTCGTCGATCTTGAGAAAGTCCCGGAGAATTTCTTCCTGCTCGAACGCTTTCTCCAGGGTCATGCCGACTTCAAACGGGATCATCTTCGACAGGCGATCCGCCAGGCCGTAGGACTTGCCCTGCACCCGCGCCACGTCGCGCACTACGGCCTTGGCGGCCATGGTGCCGAAGGTGATGATCTGGCTCACGGCGTTGCGGCCGTAGGTCTGGGCCACGTACTCGATCACGCGGTCGCGGCCGTCCATGCAGAAGTCGATATCGAAGTCGGGCATCGATACCCGCTCCGGGTTCAGGAAGCGCTCGAACAGCAGGTCGTACTGCAGGGGATCAAGGTCGGTGATTTTCTGCACGTAAGCCACCAGGGAACCGGCGCCTGACCCCCGGCCCGGACCGACCGGAATACCGTTGCGCTTGGCCCACTGGATAAAGTCCATCACGATCAGGAAGTAACCGGGGAACCCCATCTGGATGATGATATCCAGCTCAAAGTTCAGGCGATCAACATAGACCTGACGCTTGGCCTCGTAATTCGGCGTGGTGTCTTTCGGCCAGAGCACGGCCAGACGCTCTTCTAGACCATCGAAGCTGATCTTGCGGAAGAACTCGTCCATGGTCATGCCGTCCGGCACCGGGAAGTTGGGCAGGAAGCTCTTGCCCAACTGCACCTCGATATTGCAACGCTTGGCAATTTCGACGGTGTTCTCCAGCGCCTCGGGCAGGTCGCTGAACAGCTCCCACATCTCCTCAGAGCTTTTCAGGTACTGCTGATCGCTGTAACTGCGCACTCGCCGCGGATCGTCCAGCGCCCGCCCCTCACCGATGCACACGCGGGTTTCATGGGCGTAGAAGTCGTCCTGCTTGATAAAACGTACGTCGTTGGTGGCCACCAGCAGACCATCGCAACGACCCGCCAGCTCCACCGCCAGGTGCAGGTACTCTTCGTCATTGACCCGACTGGTGCGCTGCAGCTCCAGGTAATAGCGATCCGGAAATACCGCCTGCCATTCACGCAGCATCGCTTCGGCTTCGTCAGGATTTCCCGCCAGCAGGCTCAGGCCGATTTCGCCTTCTTTGGCCCCAGACAACGCAATCAACCCTTCGGCGGCTTCTTTTACCCACTCGCGCTCGATGATCACCAGGCCGTTGCGCTGCCCCTCAATAAAGCCACGGGAAATCAGCTCGGTAAGGTTGCGGTAGCCCTTGGCGTTCATGGCCAGCAGGGTCAGGCGACTAAGCGGACCGTCTTCATCCTTGTTCGCCAGCCACAGGTCGGCGCCACAAATCGGTTTGATCCCGCCACCCATGGCAGCCTTGTAGAACTTCACCAGCGAGCACAGGTTGCTCTGGTCGGTCACGGCCACTGCTGGCATGCCCGCGGCAGCGGCAGCCTTGATCAGCGGCTTGACCCGCACCAGGCCATCAACCAGGGAAAACTCGGTATGCAAACGCAGGTGAACGAAGGTGGCGGACATGCGAATCCTATAAAAAGCACAAAAACGACAAGGCCCGGATTGTACCGGGCCTTACTGGAAACAACAGCTGCGCTGGGTGAACTGACTCAGGACTGTTCGAGCAAGCGCCGGACCGGCCCGAATGAACGCCGGTGGACGGGCGTCGGCCCCAAACGCTGCAATGCCTCGAGGTGCACCGCCGTCGGGTAGCCCTTGTGTCCAGCGATACCGTAGCCCGGATACTGACGATCAAGCACCTGCATTTCCCGATCACGACTGACCTTGGCGAGGATCGACGCCGCGGCAATCGCCGGCACCTTGCTGTCCCCCTTGACTACGGCAGCGCTGGGCACCGCCAGTTGCGGGCAGCGATTACCGTCGATCAGGGCCAGCCGTGGGGTGATATGCAAGCCAGCAACGGCGCGCTGCATGGCCAGCATGGTGGCGTGAAGGATGTTCAGCTGATCGATTTCCTCGACCTCGGCGCGGGCGATGCACCAAGACAGAGCCTTCTCGCGAATCTCATCGAACAGCAGCTCGCGGCGCGCTTCGGTGAGTTTTTTCGAATCGTTTAGACCAAGGATTGGCCGCGCCGGATCGAGGATCACCGCCGCCGTGACCACCGCTCCACACAGAGGCCCACGGCCTACTTCATCAACCCCTGCGACCAGCTCTTCAACCAGGGTGAAATCCAGGCCTAGCTGCATGACTGGCCTGCGATCAATGCCAACACGGCTTCGGCCGCCTGCGTCGAGGCATCCAGGCGCAGGCTGCGATGAATAGCGGAAAATTCGGCAGTCTGGCCCGCGCCATTTTCCAGCAACGGCAACAGAGTAGCGGCCAGCGCTTCGGGGGTCGCGGCATCCTGAATCAGCTCAGGCACCAACAGACGACCAGCCAGCAGATTGGGCAGTGAGATATAAGCACTACTCACCAGCCGCTTGAGGATGCGATAGGTCAGCGGCGCAACGCGATAAGCCACCACCATTGGCCGCTGACACAGCAGCGCCTCTAGAGTCGCGGTGCCCGAGGCAATCAAAACCGCATCGCAGGCCGCGAGGGCCTCATGAGACTGGCCATCGAGCAACGTCAGCGGCAGTTTACGCCCGGCCATTAACGCTTCCAGTTGCACGCGCCGCTCAGGGCTGGCACATGGCAAGACAAAGCGCAGCTGTGGCCGGGCCTGCAACAGCAACTCGGCAGCATCGAGAAACAAACCGCCGAGCTTGCCCACTTCACCGCCACGACTACCCGGCAACAGCGCCACCACCGGAGCATCCAGAGGCAAGCCAAGGCCGGAACGGGCCGCTGCACGATCGAGTTCAAGCGGAATAGTGTTAGCCAGCGGATGCCCAACGAAACGCACCGGCACCTGATGGGCCTGGTAAAGCTGCGCTTCGAAGGGAAACAGGGTGAGCATCAGGTCGCAGGCTTCGCGGATTTTGAACACGCGCTTCTGCCGCCAGGCCCACACGGAGGGGCTGACATAGTGCACCGTCTTGATTCCGGCACGACGCAACTTAAGCTCGACGCCAAGGGTGAAATCCGGCGCATCGATGCCGATAAATACATCCGGCTTTTGCTCGATCAGGGTGCGAATCAGGCGTTTGCGCCGCGACAGTAACTCCGGCAGGCGCCCGAGCACTTCTACCAGCCCCATGACCGACAGACGCTCCATCGGGAAATAGGAGTTCATCCCCTGGGCCTGCATGCGCGGGCCGCCGACGCCAATAAATTCAATGGCAGGATGCTGAGCACGCAAGGCCTGCATCAGGCCGGCACCGAGAATATCGCCCGAGGCTTCGCCAGCCACCAGGGCGACGCGCAGGGTCGACCCCATGATCAGCGGGTGATGCCGCGGCTGGACGCCTGCACGGAGTCACGAAACAACGCTACTTCCGGGAACTGCGAAGCCGACTCAGCCATTTCTGCCATGGCCTGCTCCACCGTCAACCCCTGGCGGTAGACCACCTTGTAGGCACGACGCAGAGCCTGAATGGCTTCAGGGCTGAAACCACGGCGGCGCATGCCTTCGAAGTTCATGCTGCGCGCTTCGGCCGGGTTGCCGAACACGGTGACGAAAGCCGGTACGTCTTTGCCAATCGCCGTGCCCATGCCGGAAAAGCTGTGGGCGCCGATCCGGCAGAACTGATGCACCAGGGTAAAACCGGACAAAATGGCCCAGTCATCGACCAGCACATGGCCAGCCAAGGCGGTGTTATTGACCAGGATGCAGTGATTGGCAATTACGCTGTCGTGACCGATATGCACGTAGGCCATCAGCAGGTTGTGGTCACCGATGGTGGTTTCCGCGCGGTCCTGAATGGTGCCGCGGTGAATGGTCACACCTTCGCGGATGACGTTGTGATCGCCGATCACCAGGCGCGTGGCCTCGCCTTTGTATTTGAGATCCGGCGTGTCTTCACCCACCGAGGAAAACTGATAGATGCGGTTGTGGCGCCCGATCTTGCTCGGTCCCTTGATGATCACATGGGGACCGACCACGGTACCCTCGCCGATTTCCACATCAGGCCCAATGATCGACCAGGGGCCGACCTGAACGTCATCCGCCAGCTTGGCCGACGGATCGATGATGGCGCGAGGGTCAATCAAACTCATAGTTTGCGTTCCGCACAAATGATTTCAGCCGAGCAAACTTCCTTACCGTCAACCGTGGCCTTGCAAGCAAACTTCCACAGGCTGCGCTTGCCACTGATAAAACGCGCCTCCAGAACCAACTGATCGCCCGGCACTACCGGCTGACGGAAGCGTAGCTTGTCCGAGCCGACGAAGTAGTAGAGCACGCCATCGATCGGCTTCAGGTCCATCATCTTGAAGCCCATGATCCCGGCCGCCTGGGCCATGGCTTCAATGATCAAGACACCCGGCATGATCGGGTGCTGGGGGAAGTGACCGTTGAAAAAAGGTTCGTTGATGGTCACGTTCTTGTAGGCGCGAATCTGTTTGGCCTCAAGGTCCAGGTCCGTCACCCGGTCTACCAGCAAGAAAGGGTAGCGGTGCGGCAAGTATTCGCGAATCTCGTTAATGTCCATCATGTTCGGGGGAAGCCTGTAGTGAAGGTGGGGCCGCGCAACGCTCGCGGATCAGGCCTCTGATGAGGTCTGCTGGTCTGAGGTCACGGCTGCCAGGCGTTTTTCCAATTGCTGCAGACGGCGCGCCATCTCGTCCAATTGACGAATCCGCGCCGCACTTTTACGCCATTCACCGGCCGGCTGCATGGCCGTACCGGAAGAATAAGAGCCAGGCTCGGTGATGGAACGGGTGACCATGGTCATGCCCGTAACGAACACGTTGTCGCACACCTCGATGTGGCCAACCATGCCAACGCCACCGGCAATCATGCAGTGTTTACCGATTTTGGTGCTACCGGAAATGCCGGCACAGCCGGCCATCGCAGTGTGATCACCGATCTGTACGTTGTGGGCAATCATGATCTGGTTATCCAGCTTCACGCCATTACCGATCTGAGTATCAGCCAGAGCGCCACGATCGATGGTGGTGTTGGCGCCGATCTCGACGTCATCACCAATGGTCACGCCGCCTATCTGGGCAATTTTCTGCCACACGCCCTTCTCGTTGGCGAAACCAAAACCCTCGCCACCGAGCACGGCGCCCGACTGAATGACCACACGCTTACCGATCTGCACATCGTGATACAGGGTCACCCGCGGTGCCAGCCAACCATCCTCACCGACCACCGACCGGGCGCCAACCACACAGTGCGCACCGATGCTGACGCCAGCGGCAATCTGCGCTCCACTCTCAATAACAGCATAGGGGCCGATACTGGCAGAGGCATGCACCTGGGCATCGGCGGCGACGACGGCTGTCGGATGCACGCCGGCAACGGCCTGTGGCTTGCGATCAAACAGATGGGACAGTTCTGCATAAGCCAGATAGGGGTTAGCCACCAGCAATGCATCACCGGCATAGCCCTCGGCATCCGCGGGGGTCAGCAACAAGGCACCCGCCTGGGTTTGGCCGAGAAACTTGCGATACTGCGGATTGGCCAAAAAGCTCAACTGTTCAGGCTGAGCCTCTTGCAGCGTTGCCAGCCCGCTAATCTGACGGTCCGCACGGCCACGCAAGGTAGCACCGAGACGTTCAGCCAACTGGCCCAGGGTAAAAACCACGACCGACATCATTAGCGCTGTTGATTCATGCGCTCGATGACTTGGCGAGTAATGTCGTACTGAGGTTTGACATCCACCACCGCGCCGCGCTCAAGGACCAAGTCGAAGTTGCCTTTCTTGATCACTTCCTCAACAGCCTTGTCCAGCTTGGGCTTCAGCTGCTTGAGCATGTCACGGTCAGCAATGGCCTTGGCCTCGTTCAGTTCCTTGGACTGGAACTGGAAGTCGCGGGCCTTTTGCTTGAATTCCAGCTCAAGACGTTCGCGCTCGCCCTGGGCCATTTTGCTGCCACCCTTGACCAAACGGTCCTGGATACCTTTCGCGCCACTTTCCAGCGACTTCAGCTTGGTCAGTTGCGGGCCGAACTTCTTCTCGGCATCCACGGCGTATTTCTTCGCTGCGTCGGACTCCAGCAGGGCCATTTGATAATTCATCACGGCGATTTTCATCTCCGCAAAGGCTGGAGTGGCCATCAGAGCCGCCATGCACAGAACCACTTGAGTCAACTTACGCACTTTGTAACTCCTGCAACAAAACTGTTGTCTTTAGTAAAAATCAGACGCTGCTTAGAACGTTTGACCGAGCGAGAACTGGAATATCTGGGTATCGGCGTTGTCCGGTTTCTTGATCGGTGCGGCCAGGCTGAAGCTCAACGGACCGAAACCAGTAATCCAGGTCAGACCAACGCCCACGGAACTGGCCATGTCGCTGATGCCGATATCCGCACACTCGCCGGGCTCGTAACCATCGCAATTGGTCTGGAACACGTTGCCCACATCCCAGAACAATGAGGTGCGCAGGGAACTTTGATCCTTGACGAACGGCAGCGGGAACAGCAACTCGGCACCACCCTGGACCATCACGTTACCACCGAAGGGCAACGGATCTTGATCCGGGTCGGTACACACACCGGTGTTCGGGTTACAGGCATTGACGTTGGCGGGAGCATCGTATGGCAAATTCGGGTATGCCCGACTCGGTGTACTGCGCGGGCCCAGCGAGTTGTCACGGAAGCCGCGAATCGAGCCGAAGCCACCGGCGTAGTAGTTCTCATAGAACGGCAAGCCATCGGTGGAACCATAACCGTCGCCATAACCCAACTCGGTATGGAAGCGCAGGGTCGTTGCCTGGGTCACCGGCTTAAATATCTGCGCACGGTAATCAAGCTTGTAGAACGACAGGTCACTACCCGGCACCGTGGTTTGCAGCACCAGACTCTGGGATGCGCCACGAGTGGCCAGCACACCCTTGTTCAGGGTCGATTCGGACCAGCCGATGGACGCCTTGAAGTTGGTGAAATCGGTGCCTTCCTTATCGAGGAAGTCCTGAATTTGCTGCACGGTGTAGTAGCCAGGATTCAACTCATCCTGCTGCGCGGTCAGGCCATAGGTCAGACGCGAAGTTTCACTGATCGGGTAACCGATGGTGGCGCCGACACCGAGGCTGTCGATGGAGTAGCTCGATACGTCGGTATCCAGCTCATCGTAATCGGTCTCGCGGAAGAAGGCGTTGTAACCCAGGCTCACACCGTCAACCGTCCAGTAGGGGTCAACAAAGCCGAAGTTATAGGCGCTCTGGTATTCGCTGCGCGTCAGCCCCAGGCTGACTTTATTACCCGTACCGAGGAAGTTGTTCTGGCTGATCGAACCGCCAAGGATCAGACCGGCGTTCTGGGCAAAGCCCACGCTGGCGGTAATGGAACCCGACGCCTGCTCTTCAACGCTGTAGTTCACGTCGACCAGATCATCGCTACCCGGCACTTTCGGCGTTTCGACGTTAACTTCCTTGAAGTAGCCAAGACGCTCCAAACGAGTCTTGGACTGATCGATCAGGTAGGTCGAGGCCCAGCCATTTTCCATCTGGCGCATTTCACGGCGCAGCACTTCGTCTTCGGTCTTGGTATTGCCACGGAAGTTGATGCGATTGACGTAAGCGCGCTTGCTCGGATCAACGACAAAGGTGATGGCAACCGTGTTGTTGTCATCGTTAGCTTCCGGCACGCCGTTGACGTTGGCGAAGGTATAGCCTTCGTTGCCCAGCCGGCGAGTCAGCAACTCGGACGTGGTGGTCATCAGCTTGCGCGAGAACACCTGGCCTTCACGCACCAACAACAGCGCCTTGAGTTCACTCTCCGGCACCTTGAGGTCACCGCTGAGTTTTACGCCGCTAACGGTGTACTTGTCGCCTTCGTCAACGTTGACGGTGACATACACGTGTTGTTTGTCCGGGGTAATCGAAACCTGGGTCGAGGTGATATCCATGTGGATATAGCCGCGATCGAGGTAGTAGGAACGCAGACGCTCAAGGTCACCGGAGAGCTTCTCACGGGAATACTTGTCGTCATTCTTGAAGAACGACAGCCAGTTGGTGGTCTTCAGCTCGAACAGGCCACTGAGGTCTTCCTCAGGGAACACGCTATTGCCAACGATGTTGATATGCTGAATCGCCGCCACCGACCCTTCGTTGACATTGATCTTCAATGCCACGCGGTTACGCGGTTGCGGTACGACTTCAGCGTCGATGGTGGCCGAATAGCGGCCCTGAGAAACATACTGCCGCTGCAACTCGTTACGCACACCTTCCAAGGTCGCGCGCTGGAAAATCTCGCCTTCGGCCAGACCGGACTGGTTCAGACCCTTGAGAAGGTCCTCGGTCTTGATCGCCTTGTTGCCTTCGATTTCGATACCGGAGATGGACGGACGCTCGACCACGCTGATGACCAGTACGTCACCATCACGCCCCAGCTGGATATCCTGAAAGAAACCGGTTTTGAACAGTGCCCGCGTGGCATCGACCAAGGTGCGATCGTCGATTTTTTCGCCCACATTTAGCGGCAAGGCGCCAAACACGCTGCCAGCGGACACCCGCTGCAGGCCGTTGACGCGAATGTCGGAGACAGTGAAGGACTCGGCGTGAACTTCGGCGATCATCAGTGCGGAGAGCACCGCAGTTAGCAGCAGACGTTTCATGAAGTCCTTTCTTATTTCAACTGACAATAAAAAATCTGCCGCAGTACGCGGCAGATTCGAAACTCGGTGCGTTTACAGTCGGCCCAGATCGTTAATCAAGGCCAGCAGCATGACCCCGAAAATCAAACTGATACCGATCTGCATGCCCCACGCTTGCACCCGCTCTGGCAAGGGACGCCCACGGGCCCACTCAACCAGGTAAAACAGCAGATGCCCCCCATCCAGCACGGGTATCGGCAATAAATTCAGTACGCCTAGGCTGATACTCAAGTAAGCGAGGAAATTAAGAAAATCCCCCACCCCGGACTCAGCAGAAGCGCCGGCCACTTTAGCAATGGTTATCGGCCCGCTCAAGTTTTTTACCGAGAGCTCGCCAAACAACATTTTCTTCAACGAGTCGAGGGTCAGCACACTCATGATCCAGGTGCGCCGCGCCCCCTCCGCCACTGCCTCAAGCGGCCCGAAGCTGACTTGCCGCAGCATCTCCGGTGGCCAGGCCGCGCCTTGCACACCCGCCCCCAGATAACCACTGCGAGCAGCACCTTCGCCGCGCTGGGCCAAGGTCAGAGACAACTCAAAGATCTGATCGCCACGCTGCACGCGTAACTGTACCGGCTGTGCCGGGCGGCTGCGCACGCGATCGACCAGCTGCTGCCAGTCGCCAAGCGCAACATCATCCAGCGCCAGTAAACGATCGCCCACCTTCAGGCCCGCGGCACTGGCCGGCCCTTCGGGATCGAGTTCAGCCAGCACAGGTTCGACCTGTGGCCGCCACGGGCTGATACCCAGGGCCTTGATCGGGTCAGGCTCCGCCTCACCCTGCAACCATTGCGACAACTGCAACTGCCGTGGACTGTCGACGCTAGAGCCCGCCTCACGCACCAGCAAATAGACAGTGCCGCTTTCGCCCAGGCGCCGCACCAACTGCAAATTGACCGCCCCCCAGCCACTGGTCGGCTCACCATCGACAGCCACAATTTCCTGACCGACCTCAAGGCCGGCACTGGCGGCCAGACTGCCCGACTCAACAGCGCCGATAACCGGCTTGACCTGCTGACTGCCCAGCATCGCCAGCACCCAGAAAAAGGCAAACGCCAGGATAAAGTTCGCCAGCGGGCCGGCGGCGACAATAGCGATACGCTGACTGACCGGCTTGCGCGTAAAGGCCTGGGACAGCAACTCAGCGGGCACCTCGCCTTCACGCTCATCGAGCATCTTGACGTAGCCACCCAACGGAATTGCCGCGATCACAAACTCGGTGCCCTGGCGGTCCTGCCAGCGCAGCAGAGGGGCACCGAATCCGACGGAAAAACGCAGCACCTTGACGCCACAGCGCCGTGCGACCCAGAAATGGCCAAACTCGTGAATAGTGACCAGCACCCCCAAGGCCACCAGGGTGCCAAAAATCATATAGAGCGTGCTCATCGACATCCTCCGGGTTTAGCGCCCGTTACGCTGCAACCATTGCTCGGCATGTGCACGCGCACTGGCATCGGCCAGCAACACGCTATCCAGGCTTTCGACCTCGACGGCAGGCTCAAGATTCAATACATCTTCAATGATGCTGGCGATCTGCGGAAAGCGGATGCGCCGCTCGAGAAACGCCTGCACGGCGATTTCATTGGCCGCATTCAGCACGGCCGGTGCGGTGCCGCCGATCTCGGCCACTTGCCGCGCCAGGCGCAAACAGGGAAAGCGCTGCTCGTCCGGCGCCTGAAAATCCAACCGGGCGACGGCAAACAGGTCCAGCGGCGCCACCCCTGAATCAATCCGCTCCGGCCAGGCCAGAGCATGACTGATGGGTGTGCGCATATCGGGATTGCCCAACTGCGCCAGCACCGAACCATCGACATAATCGACCAGGGAATGGATCACGCTTTGCGGATGGATCACCACCTCGACCTGGGCCGGCTTGGCAGCGAACAACCAACAGGCCTCAATCAACTCAAGGCCCTTGTTCATCATGCTGGCCGAGTCGACGGAAATCTTCCGCCCCATGGACCAGTTAGGATGGGCGCAAGCCTGCTCCGGGGTGACGTGCTGCAACTCTTCCAGCGGCGTCTGACGAAACGGCCCACCGGAGGCGGTCAGCAAAATGCGGCGCACACCGACCGGCGCCAGACCGCGGACACAGTCACCGGGCAAGCACTGGAAAATCGCGTTGTGCTCGCTGTCGATCGGCAATAGCACGGCGCCACTGCGGCGCACGGCCTGCATAAACAAGGCGCCGGACATCACCAGGGCTTCCTTGTTGGCCAGCAGGACTTTTTTGCCTGCCTCCACCGCCGCCAGGGTCGGCGGCAAACCGGCCGCTCCGACGATGGCCGCCATCACCGCATCCACCTCGGAATGGGATGCCACCTCGCAAAGCCCGGCCTCCCCCACCAACACCCGAGTAGCCAAGCCTGCAACCTGCAAGGCCGACTGCAACGCCTGGGCGGCAGACGACTGAGGCACCACGGCGTAGCGGGGCTTAAAGCGCAGGCACAACGCTTCCAGCTCAGCCAGACGACTGAAGCCGGTCAAGGCGAACACCTGATAGCGCTGCGGATGGCGCGCTATCACATCGAGGGTACTGAGACCTATGGAGCCGGTGGCACCCAGCACCGTGACCTGTTGCGGCATAGTCACAGCACGCCCCAGCCAACCGCCCAGAGCAGCACGGCAAACAGCGGGATAGCGGCTGTCAGACTGTCGATACGATCAAGAATTCCGCCATGACCGGGCAACAAATTACTGCTGTCTTTAATCCCTGCCTCGCGCTTGAACATGCTTTCGGTCAGATCGCCAACCACCGAGACCATCACCAGCAACAAGGTGCCAGCCAAGGCCAGGACCAGTTCGACTAGCCCCCAGTGGCGATAGAGACCCACCGCCAGAGCAATCAGCAGGCACGTGAGCAGACCACCGATCACCCCCTCCCAGCTTTTGCCTGGGCTCACCTGAGGCGCCAGCTTACGCTTGCCAAAGGCCCGACCAGCAAAATAAGCACCGATATCCGCCCCCCACACCAGCACCATCACGGCCACGATCAGGTAATTGCCCAGAGGCCACTGCTTGAGCAGCACCAGGCCCTGCCAGGCCGGCAAGAGGATCAACAGACCAATCAGCACCTTGCTCGGCAGCGACTGAAACACCACCTTGCTACGCGGGAAATTGAGCACCAGCAAGGTGGCGAGCAACCACCAGACAACCGCCGCCAGCAATACCTTGGCCGCCAGTTGCGGAAACACGTACAGGCCGTACAACAGCACCGCCACCAAAGCGCCATAGGCGATCCGCAG